>JAQNCT010000030.1 GCA_029077825.1 Acidocella sp.
GCGCTTGCCATTCAAAGGTACGTTTGCCGCCACCCGGCAGGATGTGCGTGGTCAGACCATTGCCGTTCAAAGCATAGACGATTTCATCGAACGCCGCTTTTGGCATTTTTAAAGTCTTGCCGGGGGGAATTTCAAGAATACGGGTGGAGGTTACACCTTCCTGACCGACCAACTGCACGAAAGCAGCGCGGCATTTGGCGAATTCCCAGTATTCCAATTCTACAGTGCGCAGATCGGCAATGTAATAACCTTTGTGAATTGGAATATTTTGAACTTCCATCCAGTAATCATAACTGAATTTCTTGGTCCAAAGACGCTGGGCGGCTTTGCTGGCTTCCTTTGACATAAACTTCTCCGTGGTAAAAACAATGAGTTTAAGACATTACTCTGATCAGAGCAGAGGTTCAGATGAAAAAAGTAGTGATTTAACGGTTACCGGAAACAGTTCCATCATGCTGACCGGCTTACCGATATCGATGTAATCAAGCATACCAACTGAAATACCATCGATAGAAATCAACTCGTTTGGTAATTTCAATTCACTTTTCAAAATTGAGCCGAGCGAGCGTGCGACATCCTGTTCGATAGTCAGGATAACCGGAATTTCAGGTGAATTTTTGGTAGCTTCAACGAGACCCGAGGCGACCTCTTTCAGGGTCGCATAGTTTAGCTCACCATCGATAGAAATCGATAATGCCATGCCGGTCCCAAACTCCAAGATATCATATTTACTAAATGCTTTTTTCAGCGAATCCGAAAATAGTGTTCCAACAACGTGGCCCACATACACTGCCTTTAAACCGTAGGCAGGAAGATTTGACGTTGAAGTGAAAAAACTGGTCGCACCGCTGACCTGCACGGTATATTCACTGGCACCAATCACTGTGGCACGAATTCCCTGGGTCGGCTCCATCAGTGTACCGCGGGGCAATGTATCAAGCCAAACGCGCAAAGTACCACCCAAAATCGGGCCAAGGTCTCCATAAGCTTCGTCGGTATGGCGGTAAATATATTCAGCAACACCGCCTGAGAAAATAATATAATCAACGTCACTTAGGCCGCGATAACTTTCCAAGGCTGGCGTAATCATCAGACGCCGGGCAAGCGGGCCCATCGCGTTGCCATGCTTCAAAACATCTATCAGTGCATGCCCCATCAAGGTACTGATTTTCTGCTTTTCATCATTGCTGATGATATCGCCAAGTGCTCGTTTTTGACCGGCATCTTCCGAGAAGATCCGTCCTGCATCTTCAATGCGAGTGATATGATTATCTTTGTCGTATGCAATTAAACGCGCACCAATATTGATCGCGGCCGTGCTGATAATTTTACCGTTCGCGATTAATGAGAGTTTTGTTGTCCCGCCGCCCATATCTACGTTAAGGACTCGGCTCTGGGTGGCCTTAGACATTTGAACCGAGCCACTGCCGAAGGCTGCCAGCAACGCTTCATGATGTGGGCCGGCCGAAGCGCAAATAAACTTGCCCGATGAGTGCATAAAATGCTCGCTGATTGGCTGAGCGTTTTCCTTCTTCAGCGCCTCGCCCGTGATGACGACCGCTCCAGTATCAATGTCATGCGAACGCAGATCAGCGCTATGATAGCAATCATGGATAAAATCTTTGATCTTCTCAAAATCTATTAAGAATTTTGAAAGATAGGGCGTCAAAAAAATTGGCGATGACCAAAGCACTTCACGATCTGTCACTTTAAACTGCGCAGAGTGCCCCGCCCCCTCGCGGCGTAACGTGAGCCGAGAGAACAACAAATGCGACGTGGAGGAACCAATATCGATTCCAACGCTGGTCAGCGTCAATTGCTCGATCCCTTCAATATCGGTGGCCTTTTCGTAAAGGTCCCGATGCTCATGGCCAAACGCGGCGTCATGCATGCTGCAAACTCCTAAGTTAAACGGTAACAGGGGTCATGTGACCATGACACCCTGATACCATCTCCGGCATTTTTATTCTGCCGCTGCCATTTCAGCATGCTTGGCGAATTCGGCTTGTTCGAATTCGTAAGCTTCGGTCATCTTCGGCTCTAAACCTTTTGCTTTGAGCGCCTCAGTGAAAGTGGTCCGCACGACTGCTGGTTCATCAGCATAGTCAATCTGATCACCACCAACACGGCGACTGATCCAGGCTTTCGGCACGCCCTGTGCATTACGGATCGAAACGACCTCATGCTTAAACGCAAGGTAGCGACCAGGTGTGGTGCCAGTGTTGAAATGCTGATGGAACCACAAGTTAGGCGGAACAATCATCGAACCGACTTTCCAGTCATACCGCTTTGGCTCAGCACCTTCTGGCCACATCATGGAATAGCCTTCACCGCTCATGATAATGACGTGCGCACCGGGACCATGACAATGAGCTTTTTTGTAAGTAGCAACAGGAAACTGTGAGATATGGCAGTTCATCGAGCCCTTGGCGAGATTAAAGCGGATATGACCGCCACCGGCACCACGTTCCTTGGCACTGATCAACGGAAGATTGTCTGCGTCCGCTACGAAGTTTGTCTCCAATAGCAGACCTTTTTGTGTGCCACGATTAGCAAAATAATCAGGCTCGCCATTGAAGCGATTTTTAAAATCGTGCGCGGTGTTAAAAACAAAGCTCACGTCTTCATAGAGATTGATGATACCAGGGCTGTTGGTAACTGATACAAAACGTGCCGGCGCTTGTCCACTACCATTAAAATATTGGTGCCAGCAATTCAGCGGTATTGCGAATAGAGAGCCCTTGCCCCATTCGAATGTCATCTTGTTGCCAGCATCATTCCACACGCTGGTCGACCCAGTACCGCTCAACACATAAACCATTTCTTCAAATAATTGGCGCTGCGGGGCTATTTCACCACCGGGCGGAATTTCTAAAACGTAGCAGTCATTTGAAGTACGCGATGCTTCATGATTGATATAAACGCCATGGCCACCGCGGCGAGCCCATGGCTTCAATTCAACTTCATTGAGGTCGGGGATGTAGTGAGCGCTGATGATATCAAGACCTTCAGCCGCGACCCAGCGATTATAGGGTGTGTCTTTTTCCGTGGCGAACTTCTTTGCCAGGTCTTCCGAAACCATTGCGTCTTTAACCATGTCTGCTGTCCTCCATAGGGATCGTGAGCGTTAGAAATTCATTATCAGTGCGTATGATCATGTGGTTGATGATGGGCGTGTTCATACCCATGCGAGTGGCCATGATTATGTTCGTGCGCCATCCTCGGGTCTTTTGAAAATAGCAGCGATTTAATGGTTATAGGTACAGTGTTGGAAGGTATTCTGACCGTGCCGAAATCAATATAGTCAAAATCTGCCAGATTGACACCGTCAACAATCAGCAATGGTGCGCGAACGTGCAATTCATGCTGCAAAATTCGCCCTAACGTGCGGGCTATATCGCCGTCTATCACAACATATACCGGATGGCTGGATTGCATCGCATCTGGGATTCCCATGGCCAAACCCTTGGCAAAAGCGGCAATCCGTTCATAGCGCGGCGTACCCGACCAATGAAACGCCAGGACGAAATCGTCCTCACCATGCTGGACATCAAACTTATTTAAGCAATCGGCAATCGCCAAAGAGATTTCTGCCGAATCGACAATTTCAGAAAATTCGTAAACCGGCTGCATGACCCGTAAATTTCGGCGCGGCAATACTGCCCCTGGGTCGGGCAGGTAAATTGTATTGCCACTTAGCTGCACAGAATATTCGGATAACCCCAAAGCGGTAGCGCGAATTCCAGCGCCGGCAGGTAGCGCTATCCATGGCAACTCGCCATTGGCGAGCATCTGACCAAATTTAGTGCCGATTAATTTTCCCATGTCGCTAAAATCACGGTCTTCATGACCATACACAAACTCGGAAACACCACCAGAAAACATTACCGCGTCAATGCCATCTAAACTTGGCAATTTCTCGGTAAGCCAGAAAGCCTCTAATTCAGGCGATTGCTCGCCTTTAGTTACGGCAGCTATTATGGCGCGGGCCATCCATGCTGCAACAGCATCTTTCTCGCCGAATGACACCTGTTTATCAAGTCGCCAATTGAAACCAGCACATGTTGCAAGCGCCTGGCCAGCAGGTTCAAGGCGCGTTAGCCTCTGTGCAGAATCATAAACATGTAGCCGGCCGCCAATATGAATTGCGGCGGTTGCTGTGACACGGCCAGCTTCGAGAACGGCAAATTTTGTAGTGCCGCCACCGATATCGATATTAAGAACGCGCTTATGCTGCTCATTCGAAGCCCATGCTGCACCCGAACCATATGCGGCGAGCATGGCTTCGATATGATGCCCGGCCATCGTGCAGACAAAGTCGCCACCATGGGCCGCCAAAATATCGGCAATATTATGCGCATTTTCTCGCCTTAACGCCTCACCCGTGAGAATAACCGCCCCTGTATCAACCTGGGATGGCGCGAGATTCGCTGCATTATATGCAGCGTCGATTATGGCGCCCAAAGCCTCTTTGTCGATTAACAACCTTGCCACATAAGGTGTAAGCGACACCGGTGATTGATAAAGCTGATCGCGAGAGACAACAAAGTAGCGGCTCGATAATTGGTCGCCACCACGTTGCAACATGATCCGTGAAAATACGACTTGAGTACCGGAGGATCCGATATCAATCCCAACACTGATTAACTCTACATTATCAGATTGCCAGAGGCCATCTTCTTGCGGGTTATGATCAAGCGCGAAATCATCGTGATCATGGTAATGATCCTCCTCCCATTCATGGGTGATTATCGCGGGAAGAACGCTCGCAGTTTTCGAAACTATAAACACTATTTTGCGACCCGTAAGGCAGCAGGCGAATAGCGCGGGCTGGCGCCAAGCCTTATTGACACAGCTTCGGCCGCAAGGGTTAGGGCAGGCAGATATGAGATTAGCGTGCGTTTGGTTAAGCGTTGCACTGGGCCCGAAATCCCAACTGCTGCGGCCACATCATTACCACCAGAAAATACTGGTACAGCAATTGACCGCACGCCAATTTCACTCTCTTCATAATCAGTGGCGTAGCCACGATCTTCAACCAGCTTCATCTCCTCGGCAAACACCGCCGGATCTGTGATGGTGTTGAGCGTTTGGCGCGACAAACCTTGAGCCACAACCCTGGCTTGCTCATCTGGTGCGCCAAAGGCCAACAATACTTTGCCTTCAGCGGAACAATGGGCTGATAGGCGTAACCCCATGTGGGAGCGCACTTTTATGGCGCTAGGGCCTTCCAGACTGTTCAAGTAAATCAAACTGTCATCACGCATGATCGCCAAGTTGACCGTTTCCCGGGTTTTTTCGCGCAGTTCGCGCAGGAAGATTTTCGCCTCATTGTAAATATCCATTTTTCGGCGGGCCAACATCCCCAATTCGAAAATGGTTACGCCTAACCGATATTTCCCAGTTTCTTTGTTCTGGTCGAGCATACCAGCATCCAGGAGTGTCGAGGCAAGACGGTGAACGGTGCTTTTGGCAAGGCCAAGTTGGCGCGACAACGCGCCAATACCAAGCTCATTATGTTCATCAGTGAAGCTTTTCAGCAGCAACATGGCCGTTGCCACCGATGACAACCTGCCGTCTTTTTGTTCGTTCCGCATAGAGGAATAGCTCTCCTTTATACGGAACTTAAAGCGGTGCTCACACGAGGTCAAGAAAATTTTCGAATCAAATAGGGGCTCCAATGAGTGTTGAACTTTTGGTAAAGGACGCAGCCGACAAGATAACTAAAAATGTACTACCGCCTGTAACTCCGCTGCATAGCAGCAAACTTGCCAAAAATTTCAATCCAACCGATTGGGAATTATCAAAGAAAATTTGCTTTTAGCCTCCCAGCTTGACGAATTATAGTTTGACCGTATTATGCTACAAAGGTTCGAAGAACGCACATTGTTATTCTGTGTGTCGTTGTCGGGGAAAGTTAATGAGATTTTGATCACAAACGCGGTCCAGGCGCTATGTCGTCATAAGGCCTTATTGTGTAGAGTGTTTTCCTAAGCGACAGTGCGTAAAAACGAACCAAGATGGCGTTATGCCAATCTGAGGCGGGAAGAGAAAAAATGTTCAGTGTTTGGATGAGCGGTTTCGAGAGTCTATTCGTATTAAAAGATATTTTGTACTTGATAGCCGGCGTTGGTTTTGGGATGTTTTTTGGTTTGGTTCCTGGCCTTGGCGGTACAACCGGCCTTACTCTGCTAATCCCGTTGACCTTCGGCCTTGATACCGCAACCTCAATCGCGCTGTCGGCCGGCGTTATGGGCGGCGTGCCGATGGGCGGCTCAATTTCAGCAATTTTGATCAACTCGCCAGGTTCAGCTCCTAACGCAGCAACCTGTCTTGATGGATTTCCCCTGGCGCAAAAAGGCAAGGGCGGGCTTGCCATTGGTGCGGCTGCCAGCGCCAACGCTATGGGGGGCATCATTGGTACGTTTGCTTTGCTGCTGATTATTCCGCTGGCACGAGACATCGTTCTATCATTCGGCCCCCCGCAGTTTTTCCTGATGTGCGTATTTGGTCTGGTTATTGTCTCCCTCACGTCCAGCGGAAAATTGCTGGAAGGTTTGCTGGTGGGCATGTTTGGCCTGATGATATCAACCATTGGTTACGACGCGGTGACCGGCGATATTCGCTACGCGTTTGGCATACCTTATTTATGGAATGGTATTCCTTTGGTACCGGCGCTAATTGGTCTGTTCCCCCTAACCCAGATGATTCGCCTGTTCGTCTCAGGTGGTACCATCGCCAAGACCGCAAATGCATTTAAGTTTTCTGAGACATTTGAGGGCGTGAAAGCAACTTTCACAAATTGGAAAGTCGTTCTGAGCGGCTCACTCGTCGGCACATTGATCGGCGCTATTCCAGGCGTTGGTGGTGTGGTGGCTGCCTTTGCTTCATATTCGATCATCTCGCAAACCGGCAATGACCGGGAAACCTATGGTCACGGCAACATAAAAGGCGTGATCGCTCCTGAGGCTGCCATTAATGCCAAGGATTGCAGCACTCTGATCCCAACACTAGCCTTCGGAATTCCGGGTAGCGCTGAAATGGCGGTATTCCTGGCAATTTTGATTTTACACGGTGTAGATCCAGGGCCGCTGTTGATGATCGACCATCAGGATTTAATATATGAACTGATCTGGGCTTTGGTCGCAGCCTGTGTTTTTGCCTCTATTGCAGGTGTTTTGCTCGCCAAATATTTGGCAAAAGTTACAGTCATTCGGGCTAATGTTCTGGTACCGCTGGTGATTAGTATTTCAGTACTCGGCAGTTGGGCCGTTAATCAGAACATCGGCAATATTGTCATCTCGCTGGCGTTTGCCGTCATCGGCTACATTATAACAGTCATTGACTACCCGCGTTTGCCGTTGGTTATCTCACTTATTCTTGGTGGTGAGATTGAGCGTTATTACGACCAAAGTATTATGATTTCGGGTGGCACGCCACGGATTTTTATCGAAGATCCGGTATCGATGTTTCTACTCTCCATGATCGTTATTGCGATTCTCTACTTACCAGCGGCTTTCATAGTCAAGCGGCTATTCAAACGTTCAAAAGAACTCCCCGGCACTGTCTGATCCTGTTTTACACAATTATTTACTGAAGGTTCCATGACCCAAAAAGTACTCGCCGCCGTGCGCACCGCCCCAAGCACCACTGAAATTCGTGAATTCCCGATGCCGGAGATCGGGGAAGATTCGGCACTTTTAAAGATGGAAGTGGCCGGGATTTGCGGCACTGACGTCAAGCTCTACAAATCCCCGCCCTCCAGCGCGCCGGTGATCATGGGACACGAGAATATTGGCTACATCGCCAAAGCCGGCCGCGAATTCACCCGCCGCAAGGGCTTTAAAGAAGGCGACCTGGTGTTCGTTGAGCATTATGTTATGTGCGGCAAGTGTGAATGGTGTCACAAAGGCGAATACCGCCACTGCGAAATGACGGACTGGCGCTATAATCCAGAAGGCTTGCGGTACGGCTACACGTCCTGCGAACGGGCACCACATCTATGGGGTGGGTTCGCACAATATGTATATTTGCCCTGGAACTCGGTGGTGCACAAAGTTCCGGTTGGTGTTTCGCCGGAATTAGCTGGGCTTGTCACGCCAATGGCCAACGGCGTTGAATGGTCATTGTTTGACGGTGGCGTCGGCTATAACAGCAAGGTTCTCATTCAGGGGCCTGGCCAGCAGGGGCTTTCGCAGACCGTTATCTGTAAGCAGGCTGGCGCCTCACTGATCATCGTCACTGGCACGTCAAAAGACAAAGCCCGCTTGGAAGTGGCGAAGTCGTTGGGCGCTGACTATGTGATCGACGTGAACGAAGAAGACCCTCTGCAACGCATTAAAGATATCACCGGCGGTGAAGGCGTTGATGTGGTGCTGGATTGTACCGCCGGTGCCGGCACCATCCCCATCACGCTGGGCATTGAGGCGTTGAAACGCAAGGGCGGCACCATGGTGGTGCAAGGCGAAATGCCGGAATTCCCGAACTTCCCAATTGGAAAGATGACCGTGAAATTTATTACCATGCATTCTGCCCGTGGCCATAGCTATCGCTCATGCGAATTGGCATTGCAGCAACTGGCCTCAAGGCGCTTCAACCTTGATCAGATCACCACGCATAGGTTTGGTTTGAATGAAGTTGACTTGGCCATCCGTTCAGTTGGCAATGCTGGCGTGAAGGATGTGATCCACGCATCCTTGATGCCCTGGCTGTAAAATCGTTGACAACCACCGCTCAGGTTTCGCCTTTCTTCCGAAAGGCCAACCAAGCGGTGGTTCGTCGTTTAAAACACTTAACCTCGGAACATTTCAGGCTTTCAGGGGAAGCTATTGTTATGGTAACCGAACTTGCCTGTACCATACCGGGCTGCCCACCAGTTGAGACTATTTTTGCTTTTTGGCCAGAAGACGAACAGCGCCGGCAATTTAAAATTTTCAAACCCGCCGCAGAGGTGAACGAGGCTGACCTGCCACCCTGGTGGATGAAAGACGCCCTGATTGTGCCAGATTGGATTGATTGCGAATGCTGCTGAAACTCAAGCTTGCCATAGCTGACTACCCTCATACCATCGCCATCAAGAATGGTAGTATCCCTATTGAGGGCGTGGACCCGGAGTTCATTACCATTGTCCCGCAAATTGCCGCCTACCGGCGCATGGTACGGCAAGAAGAATTTGATGTGTGCGAGCTGGCGCCAACGACCTATATCATTGCCCGCGCTGTGGGGGCCAAGTTTGTTGGTCTGCCGATTTTTGTCACACGCCACTTCCACCATGGCGGACTGCTGGTGCGCCCTGATGCTGGCATTCACTCACCGAAGGATCTGGAAGGCAAGAAAGTTGGCGTGCGGGCATATTCAGTCACTACTGGCGTCTGGGCACGTGGCATTTTTACGGAAGAATACAGCATGGATTCCTCAAAAGTCACTTGGGTGGTGGATGATGAGGAACATGTGACACAGCTCAAGCTGCCGCCAAACGTTGAGCATGCCAAACCAGGGCGCTCGCTGTTCTCCATGATGCAAGACGGCGAAATCTCCGCTGGCTTTTCCGCCAATGCTGGTATTGGCCGCTCGGGCGCGCCAGGTGGTGGCTGGAAAACCGAGGATACTTCAGCTTTTCCTGACATGTTCCCGAACGCGGCTGAATTGGAAGCCGAATGGTATCATCGCACCGGCATCTATCCGATGCATGCCACGATTGTGGTGAAAGATGCTGTGCTGGCCGAACATCCCTGGGTGGCAACGTCACTCTATCAAGCCTTCGGGCAAGCCAAGACGGAATGGCTGAAGACGCTTGGCACCGCCAGCGGTGGTGACCAGAAATATCAGAAACTCGCAAAAATCGTCGGACCTGATCCGCTGCCGTACGGCATGGCGCCTAACCGCGCCACCATCGATGCTTTGCAGCTCGCCGCCTGGAAACAAAAACTCATCCCTGAGATGATGCCGATTGATAAAATATTTTTTGACCCAGAAATAATCTGAGGATTACGCCATGTCTCTGCCAAAATATCATGCCGTTACCCGCACGCAAGGCAATAACCGGGCACTGAAAACGGGCGAGGTGAAGCCTAAGACTTTTGAGTTTGATTTTACCGAATTTCCGGTGCTGGTGGATGCGTTCCGCATCATGGTGCGCGAAAACCGCTTTGACATCTGTGAAATGGCGATTACCACCTATATCACCGCAAAGGCGCACGGCAAAAAATTTACCGCGATTCCAGTATTTTTGGTGCGCGGCTTCCACCATGGCGCGATCATGGTGAACACCAAAGCCGGCATCGCAACGCCGAAGGATTTGGAAGGCAAACGCGTTGGTGTGAACCGCGGCTACACGGTTACCACCGGCGTATGGGCGCGCAGCGTGTTGCAACGTGAGTATGGAGTTGACCTCTCTAAGATCACCTGGGTGCTCTCAGGCGACGAACACGTGGCCGAATATAAGGCACCGGGCAACGTGGTGCCTATGGATAAAAGCAAGACGATGGCCGAGCACCTTATCTCTGGTGATTTGGTAGCGGCGATTGGCGTTGAATCTGACCACCCAGACATTGCGCCGTTGCTTCCCAACAGCACGCAAACCGGAATGGCGGCACTGCGCGACCGTGGCTATTACCCGATCAACCATTTGGTGGTGATAAAGGATGAGCTCTGGCAGGCAAATCCGGGCCTGGCGACCGATGTATTCAACGCCTTTGCTGAGTCTAAGCAGAAATACGTGGCCGCTTTGAAGGCTGGGCAGATTGAGACGCTGGATGTTGCCGACAAACTGCATCTGAAGATCATGGAGGTAATGTCTGATCCCCTGCCCTATGGCATTGAGGCCAGCCGCGCGGTAATCGCAGAACTGATCGAAAACGCTATGACCCAGAATATCATCACGCAGAAAGTCAGCGTGGATGATTTGTTTATTCCGGAAACACGCAATCTGGTCGGCTAGGACTGCAAAAAATTTATCAGTCTTGCTGCGGTCGCTATCTCCGTCTGGTTATCCACTGCTACGTCCCAATATTCTGATTTTGGCAGGCACTCGTGAAAATAACGCGCAGCCGAGGTGGCATGGGATGCGTCACTCCCTGGCACGATTAAAGCTGGAATATCGCATAACATCAAATCCTCTGCCACGAGTCCCGGCACCGTATCGCGGTCCAGCAATGCGTTTTGCATGCTCATGATCGTGATTTTATATCTATCGATATCCAATGCCGCATAGGCCGCTGCAAAAGACGTATCGTTTTTAATAACCGAAGCCCACGGCCCACCACGTGGGTCACCGCCAAATGGTTTGCCGGTCTCCTTTACCAAATCAACAACGGCCTGCATGCCATAACGGGTTGCAAACCCGAGATGCTCGGCAAAACGTAACTGCCCATTGATGCGGTATTTAACCCCACCGACAGGCCAGTATAACACCATCTTCATCACCATTTCGGGATGCGTCACCGCAAAAGCCGCAACCGGGCTGCAGCCCATGCAGCCACCCATTAAATGCGCCCGTCCAATCCCTAAATGGTCAAGTAGAGCCTTGGCTTGTTTGACAAAATGCCCCAGCGTGACGCGCTCCACTCGGCCACCGGTCTGCCCACATTCACGACGATCGAACATAATACATTGAAAATGTTTGGTCAGGTGATCCAGCGGCTTCACCTTTGCATAGATGCCCAGCTGTGACCATTTTTCGACCGTGGCATCAAACCCCCCTGGCGAAAACATCAATATAGGCGGTCCCTCACCCGCAACTTCGTAGCGCGTGTTGATGCCGTCCAAGATGACTGTTGGCATAATTAACGTCCTGACAGTTCACGCAAAGAATCAAGTGCCGCAAAACTGCGGGGCGCTCCGCACATGAACAGCTGGTAACCCTCCTCGACTATTCGCGCAAAGTTTTTTTTGTCCGCATGTGGATGACCGACGATGACCTTATGTTCCTTACAGATCGCCACAATCTCGGCCATCGCTTCCAGCACGGCCGGATGCTCGGTCTGGCGTGGGTAACCCAACTCCTGCGAAAGATCTCCCTCGCCAATCACCACCGCCCCGATGCCAGGAACATTCTTAAGCATATCACGTAGATTGCTAATGCCCGCGGTATCCTCAATTTGGATGATGCTCATAATTTCACCATGCGGTGCCAGCGGCCAAACGTCGGCGCGTGCATAATATTCATCCTGAGAAATCCCCCAATACCGCACTGCCTGTGCCGGGCCGTCGCCACGAATGCCGGCCGGCTCATAGAGTGGCTTGTTTTTCAGGCGCGGGTAACGGCACGCCGCCACCGCATTATAGGCTTCCTCAACTGTTGAAATATGCGGCCACATAATGCCGTAGCAGCCGAGATCAAGCGCCTGCTTGGCAAAAAACTGATTCATCTCAATACCGTTGGCAGGAATTCGCGCCACCGGGGTAATATGCGGCGCCGGCGTGCCTGTTGCCAAAATTTGCCCGCGGTTGAGTAGAAACTGCATGGCATTGCGCAGCGCACGGATGTCCCATCCCACATGCTCGCCTTCAAAAATCACGCCATCATATTTCGATGTTTGCAGCGACACCGCCACATCCACCTCAAACGGGGCAAACAGCGCAAACGCATTCTTGCCGGTCTCCAGCGCGCGAATCCAACCATTCAAACGTGTGCTCATGGGGCTGCTCCTTGTAGGCCACGAGCCTTCAGCATTTTATCTAAGCGCGGATAGACTTTGCGGGCATTACCTTCGAAAATTTTATAACGATCGGCATCACTCAAATCCGGCAACTTATCCACATAACGCTTGGTATCATCAAAATAATGGCCGGTTTCGGGGTCAATTCCTTGCACGGCGCCGATCATTTCCGAGGCAAATAAAATGTTATCCGCCGGGATCACTTCCTTCATCAGCCGGATGCCAGGGTAATGATACACACAAGTATCAAAGAACACGTTGTTCAGCAGATGTTCTGAAAGTGGGGGCTTCTTCATCATCAGCCCCAACCCGCGATAACGGCCCCAATGGAACGGCACCGCGCCGCCACCATGCGGGATGACGAATTTCAAATCCGGGAAATCCTTGAACAGATTGCCTTGCAATAGCTGCATGAACGCTGTGGTGTCAGCGTTGATGTAATGCGCGCCGGTGGCATGGAAGTTTGGGTTGCAAGAGGATGTCACGTGGATCATCGCCGGCAATTCCAGCGCTACCAGAGCCTCATAAATCGGGTACCAATATTTGTCCGTCAACGGCGGGTCAGTCCAATAGCCACCGGACGGGTCGGGGTTCAAATTCACCCCGACGAACCCGTCTTTCACCAGCCGCTCCATCTCCGGAATGCAGTTTCTCGGCGAAACACCCGGAAATTGCGGCAATTGCCCCACCGGTACAAAATTATCCGGCAGCAATGTACAAATGCGGTGAATCAGGTCGTTGGAAACCCTCGTCCATTCGTGGCTTACAGCCTCAGTGCCCACATGATGCGCCATACCCGAAGCGCGCGGCGAGAAAATGGTTAAGTCGCTGCCCCGCTCCTTTTGGAAGGCTAACTGCCGTTCGACTGATTTTACTAATTGCTCGTCCGTAATCCCCAGGTCGGTGCTGGCCGGCCGCCGGGCCGGGTCAGCCAGGCCTGCCAATTGCTTGTCGCGAAACTGGAACAGAGCCTGAGGCTCGGTGGTATAATGGCCATGAATATCAATAATCATGCGCCGCACCTGTTCAGAGATACCATCATGGTCCCACCCTCAAGAATGTTCGTATATCGAACGTTTGTACCGAAAAACTACCAGCATTTAAGAGCGTGTCAATGTCGTGCGCGCTTCACAAGACGTACCTCTACTCATAATTCTCGGGAAATTGCTGCAGATCATTCTTTGCCACCATGGATGAACCAGCGGCAGGACGGCGTCGATGAGTTTTTGTGCGACGTTCTGAACAATTATACCCGCTCCCCTGCGAGTCTAAAATATTTCCCCATGTTCATCAAAAGGGACAAATCTCCGTTCAGGCGGGGGATGTTAAAGTTAATTTTTAGTAAACCACGCAATCCAGAGACGGGATTATGTGAGGCCAAGCGGCGTTCAGAGGGTTGAAAGATAGAAAACACGTTTTCGTATGTAAACATTTGTTATTGATAGAATAAAGGAAACGCGGTACTGCAAGCAGACGTAGCAGTGAAAAGAGCAGCGTGTGCTTGATAGAAATTTTATTCAACCTGTAATGCGCATGATGCGGCGGTTTTCTGACCGCAGGGGAGCCATTGCCCTCATCGTTGCCTTAACAGCTCCTGTCCTTATTGCCATAACCGGGTTGGCGGTGGACGTTGGCTATTGGTATCAACAGCAGGAAAGCATTCAGTCCGCTGCTGATGCGGCTGCGATTGCCGCCGCAAACGCCTTTGCCAATTATAATACAAGCGGCGCAACAGCGGGCAATTTTACCACAATCGCCGATAATTTTGCGGTTCAGTCTGCCAACCATGTCACCAACGGGCAGTTTTCATTTTCGTCCAGCACCGTGACGGTTGTGCCAGCCGCTGTAACAATCAACGGTTCAGCCAGCACCAAATGGACCGCGACAGTGCAAATTCCGCGCGCTACCTTTTTCTCAGCCGTGACGGGACCGGGGCTGGGGGGCGTGCCGGGCGGCAGGCAATATGCTTCGGCTTCAGCTGATACGCTTCCTTCTTCCGGATGCAACGGCCTCATCGTCAAAGGGCTAATGCAGGAAACGCAGGGCGCTGGGCTGATCCAAAGTACTAATTGCGGTGTCCAGGCTGGTTCAATATCAACTAATTCAGGAAGTGATTACATCAGGGCTACTTCGATAAGCGCAGCCGGTAGCGCATCGGCACCTGGCGGTTCATCGGACTATATCGGCACCAGCCAAACCGCAACATCGGGTGGGGTATCAGGAACGGTCACTCAAAACGCCGGTGCGGTGACCGACCCGATGACCACATCCGGCACCACGGAGTATCTTGGCTCACAATTCACGAACTGGCCTACCATGCCGACAATGCCGGGTATTCCGGCTATGCCTGCAATACCCTCGGTTCCAGCGGCCCAGCAGGCCCCCAGCGCCAGCAGCGGTACATCCTACACCAACCTCAGCGGTTTGATGGGTTACACCAATAAATCTGGTACCTGGGGCAGTTGCACCAATTATAGCGGGAATTGCACCTTAAAACCGGGATCTTATAGCGGCTTGCCTGGTAATTTAGCGTCACTGACCACCAACCAAGGCAATGCCGATGGCACGACCTATATTTCCGGTGGGTTCAATATCAGGACTGGGAACGGCCTGACCCTAAATGGAGACAGCTATTATATTCTTGGCGGCATGACCCTGTCAGGCGCTAATATAACCATCAACCAGGGTACTTCGGCCAACGATAAGTTCATTGTTTACGGTGGTGCCAGCTTTCCCTCTATAACGCTTCCGGTTGGTAGCTATTATTTCTCGGGCGGCGCCAGCTCAGGAAACTCTACCTCCACCACCGGCCTTACGACCAGCTATGGTGCCAGTTTGACTGTTCCGAGCGTGACATCATTTACCGTTTATGGCGGCACGTCTCTTACGGGCACCGATATTTTTGGTTCTGGGAGCTATTATTTCACCGGCCCTACCGATGGATCGGGTAATGCGACAAATTACGGACTGACCTTCAGCGGTTCTCAGCTCAGCATCGCGGCGGGGTCCTCGGTCTATGCTTATGGCGGCTTGGATATGACATCCGGCACCGTTTCGTTCGGGCGGGGAACTTATTATAGTTATGCGCCCAGCGGAACGTCGAACAGCGGTTTGGTCTTTTCCGGCAACAACCTGACCACCGCGGACAACTCCAGCTTCTATGTCAAAGGCGGCATGCAGCTTGCCAACATCGTCACACTGGGACAAGGCACTTATAATATCTCCAGTGCCAACGGTTCCGGTACACCGAGTAATTGGGCTTTGGAATTTGGCGCGAGTGGCGGCACCAGCCTGACCATGAATGGTACCGCCGCAGCTCCCAGCACCTATAATCTCAACGGTGGCATGGATATCAGCAACGGCAGCGTCTCAATCGGAAACGGTACCTATTATTTCAAAGGGAGCTCGGCTTCATGCGGCCCCTATAATTCCACGCTGACCGCTTTCTGTGATTCCAACAGCTCCAGCATGACCATGGCCGGAGGGACATTCTACATGGATGGCACTACCGTCATTCAGAATGGCACGATCACGTTTGGTCCCGGAACCTATGAATTTTACCCGCCAACCAATGCCTCTGGCGTGGCCACCGGCTGGGGACTTTACACCAATGCCACAACAATAAATTTGCAGGGCTCAACCTTTTATGTGAACGGTGGGATGGACCTGGGTAATAATAGCCCCACCACCACGCTTAGCTCCGGATTATACGAATTTACTGCCTATTCTGGCAATTCAAACAGCAGTTGTACGATTTATTATTGCGGCAGCAGTGGTGCCTTCTACGCTGGCCAGGGTCCTAATTTGACCTTTGGTAACACGCCAGTCAGCGGAAATACGCCGGCACCGGCGACTTATTTCTTTGATGGTGGTTTGACGATTGGCGGTGGTTTACAGGTCCTTACGCTTAACCCAGGTATTTATTATATCCGGAATGGTAACCTCGTAATTACCGCCGGCACCACAGTAAACGGTACTGGTGTTACGTTCGTGCTTGAAGGTTCCGGCACAACGGGGGCGGCTTTGATCATGAATGGTGGTGCAAAATTAAATATCAGCGCTCCCACCAGCAACTGTGTGGCCACCAACGCCTACCCAGAAAATGGCACGAACGGGTCCACCGACTATGTAAGTAATACCCCGTTCGATGGCACCAATGGCCAAGGTATTTGTGACGTCGCCGTTTATCAACAGCGCGGTAATACGGCTACGGATTATATTAATGAGGGGGCTTCAAGTGTCATGAATGGGGCTTTATACGCGCCAGACGCTACACTTAGCTTCTCTGGGGCTGGCTCCTTGGCCGTTACGACCAGCGGCATTCCCGCCGTCGTGGCCGCTGTACTTAACGATGGTAGTAGCGGCGCGATTACATTTTCGGTGACCGGCTTGACCGGGCAATCGGGCGGTAATGCAGGGTCGACCATTGTTCTCGTGAATTAGAGAGTTTGATTGTTTTAATGAATACCCGCCTGCTTCGGTCAAGAACACTTGGCCTGCCTTGTGCCCTCAAAGCACCAGCCAATTGCACGATAGCGCGTTTCTGGCACCAAAGGCGCGCGGCAACGGCGGTAGAATTTGCCTTAAGCGCTTTGGCGCTGTTTTTATTTTTGTTCGGAATTGTAAATCTTGGCTTGCTTGGCTTCTCGCTCTCGGCACTGGCCCGCGGCGTGCAAACCACTGCCAGATCCGCGGCGGTTTATACCTCGGCTCAGTACACCACTTCAAATACCTTTATCACCCCTAGCTGCGCCACCATCGTCGGTTATTTCAACAGCGCCGTTGGTGGACCATTGCCGACCGCCAACACAAGCGCGGGTAGCAACCCATTATTGACTGTCAATTGGACGAATAATTCAACCGGCTCAACGGCGAATTATCCCCCCGGCCTCGTCCTCGCTCTGACCGGCCATTATAACTGGGCCCCCATAGGTTTCGCGGGCTTTTTCGCGGGTATTCCGTTAAGCATCACCACCGTTGTCACAGTCATGGGAACGGCCAGTTCTTCCCCAAAAATCACCATAACGGCAGCATCATGCCCTTAATCAGAGAATTCTGGCGCACGCGCCGTAGTGCTGCGGCAGTGGAATTTGCCCTGGTCTCAACATTCCTGTTGCTGCCCCTATTTTTGGGTGGCGCCGATTTTGTGGTTATCATTTCAGCCCAGGCGCAGCTCAACACAGCACTGCAGGCAATCGATTATTTCGCCTATACCAACCCAGGGTCCGCCAGCAACACAACTTACGCTGGAGATATCGTTACCTTAATCAACGCTGCCTCAGTGTATCATATAACGCTACCCACCACTAATATTACGGTCGCAGGTCTCGGTTCAATACCGAATGGTTCCATATCATATGGCTGCTTTTCAGGAACGGCCACCGCCACGACAACGCCGACCTATCAAACTTCCACCTGTCCTACAGGGGACACTATACAGAATTTTGTCAGCTATAAAATCACCTCAAGCGTTACCCTGCCGGTTCCGCTGCCGGGCTTGGGGTCTCCGTTCACCTTAAACGCCATGTCCACCATCGAGACGAAATAACGCCGTAGTCCGGCGTTAGTTCATGTACGCCAGCAGATTTTGCAGCGCGACATACAGAATATCCAGCCCGAAAAACACCAGCACACCATAGAGCAATATTTTGCCGTTTCGCGCCCGGGTTTGTTTTATCTTAAGCGTTCGGCGTCCAACGTGTAGCGGTGTGGCCGGCTTCCGGCGCATTTTCTGATCTATGGAGCCTATCTCTGGACACCAGAAGGAGGCTTTTTTGGACGACGTAGACATTCTGGCGCCATCAAACCGGCAGCAGGCCATCGCCATGTCGCCAAACGGCGATCAGGCTGTTGGTCGTTCCCAGATCGATCCCTACAATCATGCCGGTCCGTTAGAAAATTTGTTGCAGCTTCAACTTTATCCCGAGGGGCAGACAACGCCAGCCCCGCATATCAAACGGATAAGTTTAAGCGAACGGATGACCAGAACTATGATATGCTCAAAATACATTGTCTGACCAAGGTGCTGAGGAGGGGCTGAGTGACGGAAACCGCGCCGCTGATACCGCCGATGGTACCGGCATTTCGGGTTGGCGTTACTGGTGCCAGGCTGCTGGCACCCTCAGCGCTGCCACTTCTCGAGACTCAGCTCAACCTGGTGCTGAGCACGATCAAGGCACACATCGAGACCCTGACCCGCGAGCCGCTTGGCGCCGAGCTCTATGCCTCGAGGGTCATAAATTTGCGTCTCATGTCGCCATTGGCCGAAGGGGCTGACCGCCTCGCGGCGAAGGCGGCGCTGGCACTAGGCTACCAGCTCGAAGCGCCACTGCCGTTTACGCAGCATGAGTATGAACGGGACTTCCCCACCTCAGTCATGAAGTTCCGCAATCTGCTCGCACAGGCCGCGCCGCATATTCTGGAGTTAGGTGGCGCGCGTGGCGATGAGGAAAACCGCAGTTACGAAGCGGTGGGGCGGCTGGTGGTTCGCAATTGCAACTTGCTGATCGCCATATGAGATGGCGGCAAAGGCAATGGCCGGGGCGGCACCGCCGATATCGTCAAGCACGCTGCGCGTCAGGGTCAGCCGATCTGGTGGTTACGGGCCGATGGGACCGCAGAGCCACGCTGGGTTGAGAAGCTGCATGACCTGCACCAGCCCGAACATCTTGCCGGGCACGCCGCCTGGGAGAAACTTGAAGCCTATTTGCGCGCCGCCATCCTGCCACCGCCCACCACATTGGCCCCACAGCTCACCCAATTTCTGAATGATACAAAGCCTCCCGAAAGGTTTGTATGGTTACTCTACCAACGCGCGATCCGGCTGGCGGCTGGTCGGCCTAAATTGCGCCCCGCCCCGCCGGTGACGATCACTCTACCCAGCGCTGTCTGGATTTATTGGCAAAATTTATATGAGCCGATTGATCGCCTCGCCGTGGCATATGGCAACCGTTACCGGAGTTCATACATCTTGGTATTCGGTTTGGCGGCGCTGGCGCTGGCCTTCGCGGCTCTTGGTGTTGGTGCGGGGCAGGAGGCGCTGATCGCAGGGGGCTGCGAGTTGGCAAGCCTCATTGGGATTTTTTTCGTCGTGCGGGCCAACGTGTCTCATAATTGGCATGGCCGATTGATCGCTTACCGTCTACTCGCTGAATTATGCCGCAAGCAGCAGGCCTTGGCCCTGTTTGGCTGGTCTCTCAAGCTGACCACCCCAATGGCGAACGAAGCCACAGACGACCCGCTGGCAACATTGCCGCGCGATATCTGGGCCGGCTGGTTTTTTAACGCTGCCGTTCGTGCCGCGCCGCTGCCACGGGCGGACTTGCAGGGCACGCCCCTGAAAAGCGCCTTTGAGGCGGTGCAAATCAGTCTGGTGGCTGGACAATTCGATTATCACGCCAGACGGCAGCATGACAGTGAAGCCGCGGCGCATCGGTTCGGACAACTTGGCCGGGCATTTTTCATCGCAACCGTCGTGGTGGTGATCTTAAAGCTGGGGCTGTTACTATACCCGATCAGTTCATCCGGCCACGTTGGTAATGATCGCAACGCTGCCGTCGTTGATATCATCAGGCTGCTGCGGGGACTTTTGCCCGGCATGTCAGCGGCCTTTGTCGGCATTCGCGGCTATGCCGAGTTGGAACTTCTGGCTGACCAATCCGCTCAGATGCAGAGGCTATTGACCCATGCCGAAGCGATGTTGAAGCATCTGGATCTGGAGGCGCCACTCGCCTCCGAGGATGTCGGCGCGAAATTATTACAACTGACAGAAACGATGATGCAGGACATCAAAGGCTGGGCGCAATTGTTCCGGCTGAAAGCAGTTGAGACCGGCTGAGGCTAATATCGTTGCAACTTGCAATAGCCTGCGCATCCACGCGAGGTTTTCGTAACCTACCCATAACGGTGTCCCGTGCTGCCTGAAACACACGAACCGCCAGATTACCTCACCCTGCTGCTCGGCTTCATTATCGCCATCGGGCCGGTCTCAGTGGATATGTACCTGCCGGCATTTCCGTTGATTGCCGGCGAGTTCTCGCCCGCTACTCCGCAATGGACTTTGGCCTCATATTTTTTTTGGCTTTGCTGCGGGGCAGTTGGCGCAAGGATTATTATCCGACCGGTTTGGCCGCAGGGCGCCGCTGGCTGGTGGCTTGCTGCTCTACACCGTGGCGTCATTATGTTGCGAAATAGCAATCAACGCTGGAAACTTGTGCGTCTTCCGGGCCTTGGCCGCCTTTGGCGCTGCCGCCTCGATTGTGGTGCCGCGCGCCATGGTGCGCGATTTTGCGGATGGCGACAAAGCCTCGGCACTGATGTCAGAGATCTATCAAGTAATGTCGATAGCACCGGTGCTAGCCCCGGTGCTGGGCAGCCTGGTCCTGTTGATGACCCTAAGCTGGCGGATCATTTTCATTCTCGCGGCATTATACGGCGTGGCGGGGTTGCTCCTGCTGTATCGCTATCTCCCGGAATCACTGCCTCCGGAACGGCGGCTCTCGGCGAGCGTGCCAGCAACATTGCGCCTGTACGGAGAGATTCTCCAGGAACCAGGCTTCCTCAGCCATATGCTGATCGGCACTTATGGCATGTGCGCCTTGTTCGCCTATCTGTCCGGGGCGCCGACTGTGTTCATGGGGTGGCGGCAGGCGGATTGCCGCATGATTTGGGTATGCGGATCAGCGCTCATGTCGGCCCGCTTTATAAACGGCTTGACCGGGTGATCGACCGCGAGAAGTTCTGTGGGATGGAGGTCGTCCGCACCGCCCGCATTGAGCCAGTGACCCCGGTTGGTGAGATTTACGTAACCGAGCAATTTGCCACCGCACTGGCCTGCGCGGCACCTGAAGAGTTCATCTGTGAGTATGTCGGCATTCAACCAATGGCCAAAAAATACGGCGAGTGCCGGATGTATTCATTGCGCCGGGCAATCACGTCCAACTAAGCGTGTAGGTTAATTGGCGGCGCGAAGATATCTGCCGGCCAAGCCGTGCTTTTTCCATTGCGCTGCCCCACAGAATCTATTGACAACCATCCCGGCATCATCAAAACGGGCAGATGGATAATCAAGTTGCGCTGAGCATCTCCGAGACGGCCTCTTGGTATTTCGCTAATGCCATCGGTCGCCCTGTACCTAATTCTATTTGTTTCAACTACAGCGCGCATGTTTTGGTTAGCCCTGCGCCAGTTACAGGACTGATAAAGCAATTATGAATTTTTCTCTTACACGTCGGCACGCCTTGGTGCTGCCCTTACAAGCGCTCGCCTTACCCGAAGCTCTAGCCGCAACCTCTTCCCCTATCCCAACAACCAGCGCTCATTTCGGTCCCAAATTTAATTTTGGCGTTTCATCATCGGCCTATCAAATTGAAGGCGCGGTCCAGCAAGATGGTCGAGGGCCCGGCATATGGGACGTTTTCTGCCACCAGCCCGGCCATATCGCGAGAGGTCAGAATGCCGATATCGCATGCGATCATTACCACAACATGCCGGCTGACGTTGCTCTCATGGCGCAGGCTGGGATCAAGAATTACCGCTTCTCTGTTTCCTGGCCGAGGCTGTTTCCTGATGGCAATCATGTTGTCAATCCTCAGGGTTTCGCCTTCTACGACCGCCTGATCGAGCAACTGCATATGCACGGCATTACCCCTTGGCTTTGCCTTTACCACTGGGATTTACCGCAGGCACTGCAAGACAAAGGTGGCTGGACCAACCGCGACACGTCGGCACGTCTTGCGGAGTTTGCAAGCTATGTCAGCCACCATTTCAAGGACCGGATCGCCCATTGGATGATCTTAAATGAGGCTGCGGTACATTCAATGTTTGGCTACGGCATGGGCTCACACGCACCCGGGTTGCGTGGCAAAGATTCTTGGTTTGCCGCTCTGCATCATCTCAATCTTGGTCAGGGGCTGTCAATCCAGGCGCTGCGTGCGAATCATGTGCCGGGGCGCATCGGCACCGTCGCGTGTTGTGAGCCGATCCGCGCCAGCACTAACAGCCAGGCTGATCTTGCTGCCGCCCAGAGGTTTGATGCCATCTGGAATGGTTCGGTGCTGAAGCCGTTATTTCACGGAGCGTACCCAGAACAGGTGCAGGAGGAGTTTGCGCCACTCTGCCACACCAATGACCTTACAAATATTCACCAGAAAATCGACCTTCTGGGCGTCAATTACTATAATCGTCTGCACGTTCGCGCTGACTTGGCCAGCCCGATTGGTGCCTATTTCGGACCAACCCGGGAACCAGCCCGCTTTACCGTGATGGGTTGGCCGGTCGAGCCGGACGGGATTTATGAAATCCTGACTCACATTCATGACACCTACGGCAAGCCAGAAATCTTCATCTCTGAAAATGGTTATGCCACTGCGGATAACAGCAAGGTCTCAGATATCGATGATCCGGGACGGATAACTTTTATTTCCGACCATTTGAATTTTGTGAAGCAGGCCATTGATAACGGCGTGAATGTGTCGGGATATTTCGTCTGGTCAATGCTTGATTCCTTTGAATGGAATGACGGTATGAAATGGCACTTCGGCCTGGTGAAGGTTGATTTCACCACGCTAGAGCGCACACCGAAGCGGTCATATTTCTGGTATGCCGAACTTATCCGAAAAAACGCCGGCAGAATGTTGCAAGCCAGCAACCCATAGCGGCGCTGTCCCAACAAAAAACCCCAGGGAGTTTGGCTCCCTGGGGTTTTTTGGTTTGGTTTGCGCTTAGAACTTGATGCGCAGGCCTGCTTCGCCGGTCTGGTCGCTCCAGTTGCCCGAGATGTGGGCGGTGTAGGTGGCGTACAATGACCAGTAGTTACGGCTGGCGGAGATACCCGCTGAGATCAACGCATCACCCGCATCCAGCTTGTTGTAGGTGGTGGCGTAGTTGGTCGGCACGCCGCCGGCGAAGGTGATGTTGGTGGCCCGGCCGCGGTCGGCGGCTTCGTATTCAAAGCCCACCAGCAGGTCAGGTGAGATTACCACATTCGAGGCGGTGATGAAGGTCTCGCTGGCCCGTGCCGAGATGTAAGGCATCACGCTGGTGTAGGCTGACAGGCGGCCCGCCACCGCGAGAGGCCCCAGCAAGCCGCTGGTATTCTCGCTGAAGTTGGTGCCGTTCACGCTGGCGATTTTGATACCAGCCGCAGGCGCGATATCAACCGAGCCCAGCTCAACATGGGTGCTGCCCTGCAGACCGGCGTTGAAGATGCCAACGCTGTTGTTCTCATTAAAGCTGTTACCCAGCCCGTCAGACCGCGTGGTCTTGTTGGAGGCGAAGCCGTAGCCCACCACGCCGGCCAGCGTGAAGCTGCCCAACGGTTGCGAGCCATACAGCGCGATCCGGGTGGTGCTTAAATTGCCTGAGCCGCCGGCTTTGTCAGACAGGGTGGACTGGTCAAACCCAACCGCGAAGCCCAACCGCGTTCCGGCGGCACCGACCGGGGTATCAACCCCCGCCAGGAAGCCAGCACTGTTGTTATCATAGGCTGGTGCACCGTTCGAGGCATCGACATGGCCAAGCGAGCCGGTCGCTTCGATCCAACCCCCGCGGCCACAGAACACGCTGGCCAGGGTGTTGGCGATCTGGCTACCATTGGCCGCCATTCCGCCCATGGCACCGCCGGCCATTTGGGTCTGCGCCGGGGCCTGCACCGCACAGGCCGGGTTGGCGTTCGAGCCGCCTTCGGTGGCTTTATCCAAAATCGTGCCGGTAGCGTTCTGGGTGCTCTGCGCCAGGGCTTGCTGCTGCTCAGAGAAAATCGACTGATCCGGCAGGCTAACCGAGAACGGCGTTAGAATGCTCAGCACCACCGAGGGGTCGACGTTGTAGTGGGTGGTAAGGTCAGCCACGTTCGGCACCGTGCTATAAACCACGTTGTTGAAGGTGGTGGTGACAGGGGCCGAGGCGGTCAGATAGGTATAGGTTTTTACCCCATAAATACCTGGTGCGAACACGTATTTCACCGTGCCGGTTAGAGTGGCAACACCGGTGGTGGTACCATTGCCAACGACGTTAAACTGCGAGCTGGTGGCCGGGGTGACCAGCACCACGTAAGTGCCGCCGCTTCCCATGGTGAAGTTGCCGTTCAGCGTCAGCGGGGTGCTCGTGGTGCCGTTGCCGGTGATGAAGCCAGGCTCGAAGGTGCCATTGTTGGTAACATTCGGAATGGTCCAGCTTCCGGAAGCCGCCCAATCCGCGCCAGTGGCCACTGTAAGCGTGCTGCCGGCGCCAAAGCTAGCGATGGTATTGGACATGCTGTCCGTACCTTCGAGCGTGATGCTGTTGTTATAATTACCGCCGTAAATGGTGCCCACCAGCACCGAGCCGGTATTCAAAATCAGGCTGTTGGAGTTGTTCTCAAGGTCAATTGCGTTACCGCCATTGGTGCTGGCGATGGTACCCATATTGACGATGGTGGTGCCAGCGTCTCTGATATAAATGCCTGTTGTACCCGAGATGGTTCCACTGTTGGTCAGCGTGCCGAGAGGGCCGCTGTCATAAACACCAAAGCCGCCGCCACTGATGATATCATTGTTGGTTAATTGCGGCATGTTGCCGTAGTTATAAATCCCAGTGTTAGCGCCGCTGATTGTACCACCAGCGTTATTAGTCAGACTGAGGATGGTACCGCTATTATTATTGCCAACGCCATAGACACCCGCAATCACACCACTGTTGGTCAGCGTGCCGATCAAGCCACCATTGTTGTCGATACCAGTGATATGTGCACCAATGATGCTGCCGCTGTTGGTAAGATCGCTAATGGTACCGGAACTATTGTAGATACCGCTATTATAGCCTGTAATCATGCCACCAATATTGTTGCTTAAAGTGGCGATCGAACCCTGATAATTATAAATACCATTTCTGGTCAGGCCAACGATGCTGCCGCTGTTTGTCAACTGGCTGATGCTGGCACCGTACTCATTATTGATACCATCAAGATGACCAAGGATGGTGCCGCCAGCATTATTGGCCAGCGTGCCGATACTGGCGCTATACCAGTTGCCAACACCAGCATCATACCCTGCAATCGTACCGTTATTGGTTAATTGACCGATGGTCGAAACATAAGAGTTATAAACACCAGTGTAGCTGGTGCCGGTAATCACGCCATTGTTGGTAAGGTTCACAATCGAGCCGCGGGTGGCAATGTACGAGGTATTCGCTACACCGTAGTTACCACCAATAATGGTGCCGCCCGCATTATTGGTCAGCCCGGTAATGGTACCTACGTTGTAAATACCATCAAACGTGGTGCCAGAAATGGTTCCGCTGTTGGTAAAGCTGGCAATAGAACCAAAATTATGTGCGCCAGTGTAACCGCCATGGATGACACCGCCAGCATTATTGGCCAATGTGCCAATAACAGCGCCGGTGTATTCGTTCAAGACACCGTAATAGCCACCTGAAATAACGTTCGAATTGGTCAATGCCCCGATGGTGCCATAGTAATTATAGACACCATCATAGTTAGTGCCGGCGATTGTTCCACTGTTACTCAGCGTGCCGATAGATCCATAATAGTTATAGATACCGTAGCTACCGCCGATAATTCTGCCAGCGGCCAGATTGCTCAATACGCCGATAGTACCTGTATTATAGATTGCTTCGTTGTTGGCGCTAGTGTCGGTGATCAAACCATTGTTAGTGATTGTACCAATTGAACCACCATTATAAATTCCAACATAAAATCCCGTAATGGTGCCGCTATTGGTTAGCGCATTTACAGAGCCGTTATTATAAACGCCATCGAAGGAGCCAGCGATAAGGTCTGAGTTTGCCAACACCGATATCGAGCCAGCGTTATATACACCGTAATAAGTCGATCCTTGAATAATACCCGCGTTGGAGAGGGTGCCGATGCTGCCCAAGTTGTACACACCGGTCTGCCCACCGGACACCAAACCGTTGTTCGTTAAAGTTCCGATGCTGCCATAGAAAGTTGAAAGCGAGCGATGCGCGCCATTGGCGATACCGATGGTACCGCCGACGATGGTGCCACCCACATTATTGGTTAGGGAATTTATCAACCCATTCTGGTTATAAATACCAGCAAAATTACTCGCCGTGATGGTGCCGCTATTGGTTAAAGTGCCGATGGTGCCGTTTTCATTATGCACCCCGACGCTGACACCCGAAATGGTGCCCGAGCCAAGGTTGGCCAGGGTGCCGATAAGGCCACCCTGATTGAAAACCGCGCTATTCAGAATATTCAGCACTGTAGAATTGGCGATCAACCCGGCATTGGTTAACTGGCCAATACTGCCGTTATAATTCTCAATGCCATTTTGAGCCCCAAAGATAACCCCGCCAGCAAGGTTGGCGATAGAGCCGATGGACCCTTAATTCTGGATACCGGCAG
>JAQNCT010000002.1 GCA_029077825.1 Acidocella sp.
TGGTTCTGGGTGTTCTGCCGTTGGTCCTGGCCAGCGGTGCAGGGGCGGCGGCGCGGGTGAATATGGGCGTAATAATTGCCGGTGGCCTCTCGATTGGTACGATGTTCACCCTGTTTGTGGTCCCGGCAGTGTATATGGTGCTCTCGGGTCCCAAAAACCCTAACACCCAGGCAACGCCTCCCGCCGTGTAGCCCCTTCTCAACGCGGGGCATTTTGTGGCACGCTTAAATTGTGCCATGAGAAAAAACACAACCAATGGTTTTTCGGACGCCACGCAGCTCAACACGCTGTCGCCCGAAATTCGCCCAACCGCTCCGGCTGCCAGCTTGGCCGGACACCGTGAACGGTTGCGCTCAAGGTTATTGACTGCTGGGCCAGATTCCTTGGCTGACCATGAAATGATTGAGATGGTGTTGTTTTTAGCCATCCCCCGGCGTGACACCAAGCAGCTGGCGCGCAATTTAATAGCCAAATTTGGTAGTTTTGCCTCTGTCATCTCAGCAAGTGTGCCAGATTTATTGGCCATAGATGGGTTGGGTGAAGCAGGGGCTGCGGCGTTGAAAATTGTGCAGGCAGGCTCACAACGGTTGGCCCGCGCCGAGGTTCTCTACCGCCCAGTGTTAAGCAACTGGGACCGTCTGATGGAATATTTGCAGGCGGTACTGGCCCGTGAAAAAATTGAGCAGTTCCGGATTTTATTCCTTGATAATCGTAACCGCTTGCTGGCGGACCAAGCCCAGGCGAAAGGTACCGTTAACCACACACCGGTTTACCCGCGTGAAGTGGTACGGCGGGCACTTGAGTTGCATGCCACTGCCATCATCCTGGTGCATAACCACCCCAGTGGTGACCCTTCACCAAGCTCTAATGATATTGAAATGACCAAGGAGATTAAAAAAGCCGCTGCGGCGCTCAGCATTGTGCTGCATGACCATGTGATCGTGGGCAATGGCCAGTGGCTGAGCTTCCGCAAAACCGGGCTGTTATGAAGCCCAGCCGGTCATGATGGCCATGCGCAGCGTTGCTATATACCGGCCCTCGCGCCTGGGCAGTTGTGCCAGGGCAGCGGGAAACATCGCACGGGGCGGAATTTTCCGGGAGCGCGCCTGTACCGCGTTGGCCTCGCCAGCCTGGCGCAGCTCATGCAGCAACGCCAACGGGCTGGCATATAAAAATTCGATATCTTCAACATCCGCCACCGGCAATGCAAATCCTGCCCGCTGCAGCAGCCCTGCGCAGTCACGTAAGTCAGGAAACGGCGAGACGCGGGGGTGTACTTGGCCGGTGAGCTCATGCTCGGCCTCCAGCAGGGCGGTGCGCAAATCCTGCAACGTGCCCAGCGTTGGTATGCTGGCCAGAAACAATCCGTTGGGCCGTAGCGCCCGGCGCAGCTGGATGAGTGCGCCGGGCAGGTCATTCACCCAATGCAGGCTTAAATGTGCGACGATCAAATCGAATGTCTTGTCGCCAAACGGCATGGCCTCGCCGTCAATTGCCAAAGCCATGCCGCCCGCCTTGGCTGCCATGGCGCCCGATAGATCAGCGCAGACAACTGCCATTCCGCGTGCCGCCAATGCGGGTGCTATGCTGCCGCGACCGCCAAAATCCAGCGCCGTTTTAAAAATGGTCGTGGTATCATCAAGCCGGTCCAGCAACCGCGCCGCCAGATCATCAAGCACTGGCGCCAGCGTGGCCACGCCGGCTGCGGCCCGCGCTCGGTGCTGGCGCACCGCTTGCGCATCGAAAATCTCTGCATCACTCACGACATGACCCTTATCAGTTTCATCAAACCCATTGGCCGGGCGATTCTGGATACGCTGCTGCCGCCGAATTGTCTTGCCTGTGATACCCCAGTGGAAACCGACGGGCAGTTTTGCCTGGAATGTTTTCGCAAAACCAATTTTATCTCCGCCCCCTTTTGCGATTGCTGCGGGGTGCCGTTGCCCTTTGGCGAGGCTGGTGGGCGAGCCGGTATCTGTCTGGTGTGCGAGGCAACGCCGCCGGCTTTCACCCAGGCCCGTGCAGCGCTGCGTTATGATGATGCGACCAAGCATCTCATCCTGCCCTTCAAATACGCTGACCGCACCGAGTCAGCCCGCGGGCTGGCCCTGCTGATGGCCAAAGCAGGTGCGGCCTTGCTATTGCGTGCTGACCAACTGGTGCCAGTGCCGTTGCATATCTCGCGTCTGCGCCAGCGCCGCTACAACCAGGCGGCATTACTGGCTTGGCAACTCGGGCGGATGATCAAAAAGCCAGTGCAGCCGGATGCTTTGGTGCGCAACCGCGTTACGGTTCCGCTGGGTCCATTGGGGTTTGAAGCACGGCGGAGCGAATTGCAGGATGCGATCACGGTGCGGGCCAAAAACATCGGCGGCAAGAACATTCTGTTGATCGACGACATCATGACCTCTGGCGCTACTGCCAATGCCTGCGCTGTGGCCCTGCTGGCGGCGGGCGCTGCGCGGGTGGATGTGCTCACCGCCGCGCGCGTGCCTGATCCGCGTCTCACGTAACGCCCTCTTGCATCCGGCCCGGTTCCGGCTAGATGACGTTACGGAGACTATGATGCCAAAAATCGAAATTTATACCCAAAACTTCTGCCCTTATTGTGCCCGTGCGGTAAAACTGCTGGCCAGTAAAGCTGTTGAATTCACTGAAATTGATGCACCGAACGGCTCGGCGGCTCGCAAGACCGCTATTGAGCGTTCAGGTGGCCGCAGCACTGTACCGCAGATTTTCATTAATGATCAGCCGATTGGTGGCTGCGATGATCTTGTGGCCCTCAACCGTGCCGGCAAGTTGGATGCAATGTTAGCCGGATGATCCATTACCAACTTATTTGCGCTGGCTCACACGAGTTCGACGGCTGGTTCAAGGATAGTGAGAATTTTGAACGCCAGGCCAGGCGTGGTTTAATTTTATGCCCAATATGCGCCAGCACTAAGGTGGACCGCGCTCTTATGGCACCACGGCTGCGCAAAAAGGGCCGGGTGATCGACCATGACCCGCAACCAAAAGTGTCAGCAACGCCCGCGATGGTTGAATCAACACCGTTGCAATCCACGGCGGGCATGATTCCGGACCAAGTGCGGGCAGTGCTTCATAAGTTACGCGCCGAGGTGGAGAAGAATTGCGATTACGTTGGCAATGAATTCGCAACTGAGGCCCGCAAAATTCATCACGGTGAGGCAAAGCCGCGTGGCATTTATGGTGAGAGTACCGAGGCTGAAGCCGAGGCGTTAGCCGACGATGGAATCGACGTGGCGCGGATCCCCTGGCTGCCAAGAGCTGATAGCTAGCCTGATCGCTAATGCATCAACCGATGCATCGCCGCGTCCAACCCTTCTAGTGTCAACCCATACATCCGGTTCCCGAACATATCGCGGATGATCTTGGTGCTCTGCGTATAGTTCCAGTGTTTTTCAGGTACGGGATTGATCCAGACGGATTTGGGAAAGGCGGTGACCAACCGGCGCAGCCAATCCTGGCCGGATTCGGTATTCCAGCTTGAAATGCCACCGCCGGGTTGAATCAGCTCGTAGGGACTCATCGCGGCATCACCAATGAAAATCAGCTTCCAGCTGGGGTCATATTTATGCAAAACATCATAAGTTGGCACGGCATCAGCGCTGCGAAACCGCGCGTCGGTCCATAAAGTATCATACGGGCAGTTATGGAAATATAAATGCACCAGATGCTTAAATTCACCTTTGGCGGCGGTGAATAATTGCTCCGACAGGGCGATATGGTCATCCATCGAGCCGCCGATATCCAGCAGCAGCAGCAACTTCACCGCATTATGCCGCTCGGGCACCATTTTTAAGTCTAAAAATCCGGCATTACGCGCGGTTGAACCAATTGTGTCAGCCAAATCCAAAGCTTCAGCCGCCCCTTCGCGGGCAAAGCGGCGTAACCGGCGAAGTGCCAATTTCATATTACGGGTGCCAATTTCAACATCCGCTGCCAAATTGCGAAACGCGCGCTGGTCCCAAATTTTCACAGCCGCGCGGTTGCGCCCGGTTTGCTGGCCAATCCGCACCCCTTCAGGATTATAGCCATTGGCACCAAACGGCGAGGTGCCAGCGGTGCCAATCCATTTAGAGCCGCCTTCATGGCGGGCTTTTTGCTCCTCCAAGCGCTTGGCCAGTGTTTCCATCAATTTCTCAAACCCGCCCAGGGCTTCAATCTCGGCTTTTTCCGCATCGGTCAGCAGTTTTTCCGCCTGCAACCGCAACCATTCTTCAGGTAATGGTGTTGCTTCCACGCCGTTCAGTGCTTCCGGCTTGGGTTGCAAAATACCCTTGAAGGATTCCGCAAACACCCGGTCAAACTTATCAATAAATCGTTCTTCTTTCACCAGCGTGGCGCGGGCCAGGTAGTAGAAGGTGTCAATATCATAATCTCCAAGCCCGGCCTGCATCGCTTCCTGCAGGGTAAGATATTCGCGCAAGCTTGGCTTTACCCCCGCCGCCCGCAAAGCCAGGAAGAAGCCGATGAACATGGTCAGCCCGACACGGCTAGACGTTGGACCGCCCCGCGGTTCAATGCCACTGTAAACGTGACTCGCGGAAACATTTCAGCCACCGCGCCGATGGATGAACGCCAGGCGCTCAAACAAATGCACATCCTGTTCGTTCTTCAACAAGGCACCGTGCAACGGTGGGATCAACTTCCCGGTTGATTTTTCGCGCAACAATTCCGGCCCAATATCCTCGGCCATCAGCAGCTTCAACCAGTCCAGAAACTCCGAAGTTGAAGGCCGCTTTTTCAACCCTGGTAACTCCCGCAATTCATAAAACGCCGTCAGCGCCTCGCGCAGCAACAGTTGCTTCATGCCGGGATAATGCACCTCTACAATCCGCTCCATCGTCTCGCGGTCTGGGAATTTAATGTAATGAAAAAAACACCGGCGCAAAAAAGCATCCGGTAATTCCTTTTCATTATTTGAGGTGATAATAATCACTGGCCGCTGCTTGGCCTTAATCGTCTGGCGCGTCTCGTAAACAAAGAACTCCATTCGGTCGAGTTCCAGCAGCAAATCATTCGGAAACTCAATATCGGCTTTGTCTATCTCATCAATCAGTAAAACCGGCGCGTTCTGTGCCTCAAACGCGTCCCATAATTTGCCATGGATGATGTAATTGCCAATGTCATGCACCCGCGCATCGCCCAACTGGCTATCACGCAGGCGCGAAACCGCGTCATACTCATACAAACCCTGCTGCGCTTTGGTGGTGGATTTGACATGCCAGGAAATAAGGTCTTTCCCCAATGCTCGCGCCACCTCCTGCGCCAACACTGTTTTTCCCGTCCCAGGCTCACCCTTTATTAACAATGGCCGCTGCAACGAAACCGCCGCATTCACCGCAACCTTCAAATCATCTGTTGCTACAAATGACGATGTGCCTTCAAACCGTGCCAATGCATGCCCCCTTAGATAGCCAAGGTCAGGGGCTCTGCCCCAGGACCCCGCCAAAGGCTGAGCCTTTGGAATTTATTCGTAAAGAGTCTTAATTTTTCCTGGGGATCAGGGGGCAAGCCCCCTGATCTGACTTATTCAGGCCGCTTTGAGGGCAGCTTCGGCGAATTCGTAATTGGCGAGATTATCAATCCAGTTGGTCAGGTAATCCGGGCGGCGGTTACGGAAATCGAGGTAATAGGAATGTTCCCATACATCGATACCCAGCAGAGCTTTGCCTTCGCCGGTGGCAAGCGGGTTGGAGCCGTTCGGGGTTTTGGTGATTTTCAGCTTGCCGTCAGCAGCCAGAACGAGCCATGCCCAGCCGGAGCCAAACTGGCCAATGCCGGCAGCCTTAAAAGCGTCTTTATAGGCGGCGACGGAGCCGAAATCGGCGATGATTTTAGCTTCCAGGGTGGCGGGCATGGCACCACCGGTAGGGCTCATGTTCTGCCAGAACAAAATATGATTCCAATGCTGGCCGGCGTTGTTAAACACCGGTGCCAGTTCAGGCTTGCCGTGCGAAAAAGCAACAATTTCCTCAAGCGTCTTGCCCTGCAGCTCAGGGTGTTTTTCAACAAAGCCGTTCAACGCGGTAACGTAAGCCTGGTGGTGCTTGCCGTGGTGCAGTTCCAGAGTTTCCTGGCACATTCCTTTTGAGGCAAGGGCAGAGGCAGCGTAGGGCAGGGTGGGTAGTTCAAAAGCCATGGGGCGGGTCTCCTGGGTTGGGGTTTTATTTAACCGTGCTATTTAGCTATGGACTGTGCATGACATCGTCAAGCGAACTTCTTGTCCATATTCGCCGGGCCGACCCGGACCGGTATTTCACATCATTATTTGCCCCGGCTGATAAGCGTGAGGCGTTGTGGCTTTTATATGGCTTTAACAACGAGCTGGCGCGGGCGCGTGAAGTGGCGTCGGAGCCGACTTTGGCGCTGATCCGCCTGACCTGGTGGCGCAAAGTGGTAGATGGCGCACAGCGCAACCACCTCATCGCAACGCCGCTCACCAAGGCGTTGAACCAAGGCATTTTCACCCGGGCGGATTTGGCAGCGCTGATCGATGCCCGTGAGGCTGAGACCGCCGCGATAGCTGATTTCACTCATTTCATGGCGTATGTTCGTGGCACGGCGGGTAAGCTAGCGCGGGTGGCAGGCAAGCTGCTGGGTGAGGATAGTGATGCCGTGGAAGATTTAGGCACCGCCTACGGCATTTCAGGGGTCCTACGGGCAGCGCCGTTTCTGGCGCGCCAGGGCCGCAGCCTGCTACCGGCTGATGGCACAACTGAAAAGCAATTGGTTTCCACCGCCCAGGCGCTGCTTAAAGCCTCACCGCCGCGTGCTGCCATGGCCGCCTGCCTGACAGCGGTTTATGCCAAGCGAGATTTGGGCAAAACTTACCGCCCGCATGGGCTTGCCGATAAATTGGCGGTGTTAAACGCTGCCGTGTGGGGCCGGGTTTAGCCGGCCAAAATTCGCGCTGCCGACACCGCGAAATAGCTCAGCACGCCGGAGCACCCAGCCCGTTTGAAACCAAGCAAACTCTCCAGCATTGCCCGGTCATGGTCCATCCAGCCGTTGTTTACCGCGGCCATAATCATGGCATACTCACCGGAAACTTGATAAGCAAAAACAGGGACTTTTAACTCGTCTTTGACACGGCGTATAATGTCCAGATACGGCATGCCGGGCTTGACCATGATCATGTCCGCCCCTTCGGCAATGTCCAAGGCGGCTTCACGCAAGGCCTCATCGGAATTAGCCGGGTTCATCTGGTAGGTTTTTTTATCACCTTTCAGCGCCCCACCGGAGCCGATGGCATCACGGAACGGGCCGTAAAAAGCCGAGGCGTATTTGGCGGCGTAGCTCATCAGGCGGGTGTGGATATGCCCAGCCTCATCCAGCCCGGCCCGCAAGGCGCCGATTCGGCCATCCATCATGTCAGAGGGGGAGATAATATCCACCCCCGCATTGGCCTGATTAACAGCTTGTTTTACCAGTATTTCAACCGATTCATCATTTGCCACATAGCCATCTCGTAAAACGCCATCATGGCCATGGTTGGTGTAAGGGTCGAGTGCAACATCTCCCACAATGGCGATTTGCGGAAATTCCGCCTTCAAAATACGGGTGGCCTGGCACAGTAGGTTATTCGGGTTCAGCGCCTCGGTGCCTTCAGCATCTTTTTTTTCAGGGGATGTAGCGGGAAACAGCGCGATTGCAGGAATGCCAAGCCGGGCAGCTTCCTCAACATATTTTGCCAAACCATCCAGCGCTGTGCGCATTACGCCGGGCATCGAGGCAATCTCCACCGGGGCGCCGGTGCCCTCACGGATAAAAATCGGCCAGATCAGATCATCCACCGAGAGCTTGTTTTCCGCCACCAATCGCCGTGTTGCGTCATCAAACCGGTTACGGCGCATCCGGATAGCTGGGAATTTTGCATGTATCATAGAAACAATATTATCTGCTTATGCGCCGCAATCCAAGTCGTGAGATAGCCAAGCCGATTTTGCCACCCTGCCATTAGCCTGCCTCAGTAAGGGCTTGTTTCACAATAGCGATGCGCATGTTAAACTCCCACACATGACGAACTCTCTTATTGTGGCCATTGGTGCTGACCATGGCGGCGTATTGCTCAAAAACCGGCTGGCCGCAGTGCTGGCTGAAGCCGGTCATCAGGTGCTGGATTTCGGCACTGACGGCCCAGCCAGTGTTGATTACCCGGATTTCGCCCAGGCAGTCTGCGGTGCAATCACGCGCGCCGAGGCCGATTTAGGCATTCTGGTCTGTGGCACCGGCATCGGTATGTCGATTGCCGCCAACCGCCACCCAGCTATCCGTTGTGCCCTGGTGCATGATGTCACCACCACCCGGCTCACCCGCGCCCACAATGACGCTAACGTCATCGCCATGGGTGCTAGAATCATTGGCGAGGAAGTGGCGTTGGATATTCTCACCGCCTTTCTGACCACCAGATATGAAGGCGGACGACATGACCGCCGGATAGCCAAACTGAACATTGAAAGCGTGAAATAAAACAATGAACAATCCCAACCTCTCGCCCAGCTATGACCGGTTTTTCACCGCCCACCTCGCGGAAACCGACCCCGAGTTGGCTGGCATTTTACACCAGGAACTCACCCGCGAGCAGGACGGGATCGAGCTCATCGCCTCTGAAAACATCGTCTCTGCTGCGGTGATGGAAGCCCAAGGCTCGGTGCTGACCAACAAATACGCTGAAGGCTACCCCGGCAAACGCTATTACGGCGGCTGCGGCCCGGCGGACCTTGCCGAGACTTTGGCGATTGAGCGTGCCAAAAAACTCTTTGATGCCGGTTACGCTAACGTGCAGCCCAATTCCGGCAGCCAGGCCAACCAGTCGGTGTTTTTGGCTTTGCTGAACGCAGGGGATACAATTCTGGGCATGTCTCTGGCGGCTGGCGGGCATTTAACCCACGGTGCTGCGCCCAACCTGTCTGGCAAATGGTTCAAGCCGGTGCAGTATGGCGTGCGTAAGGATGATGGGCTGATTGACTATGCCGAAGTTGCAGCACTAGCCCATGACCACAAGCCCAAACTTATCATCGCCGGTGGTTCTGCCTATCCGCGCTTCATTGATTTTGCGAAATTTCGCGCCATTGCTGATGAGGTCGGCGCGATGTTCATGGTTGATATGGCGCATTTTGCCGGTTTGGTGGCGGCGGGCATTTATCCCTCGCCGCTACCGCATGCTCATGTGGTTACCACCACCACGCATAAAACCTTGCGCGGCCCGCGCGGTGGCATGGTGCTGACCAATCATGAGGATATCGCCAAAAAAATTAACTCAGCCATTTTCCCAGGGTTGCAAGGCGGCCCGCTGATGCATGTTATTGCCGCCAAGGCGGTGGCATTTGGTGAAGCGCTGCGCCCGGACTTTCGCATTTACCAGAAGGCCGTGGTGGAAAATGCCAAGGCGCTATCTGAAACCTTGGTGGAGCAGGGGCTTGCCATTGTCACCGGTGGTACTGATAGCCATTTGCTGCTGGTTGATTTGCGCCCGAAAAACGTTACCGGCAAAGCCGCCGAAGCCAGTTTGGAACGCGCGCATATGACCGCGAATAAAAACGCCATTCCGTTTGATCCGCAAAAACCTTTCATCACTTCCGGCATCCGCCTGGGCACCCCCGCCGCCACCACCCGTGGTTTCGGCGTGCCGGAATTCCGTGAAGTTGGCCTGATGATTGGCGAAGTGCTGGATGGATTGAGCAAATCCAACGACGGCTCAAATGACACCATCGAACAGGCGGTTGGCGCCCGGGCAAAGGCCTTATGCGCCCGCTTCCCGATTTACAGGTAATTTAAAAAATGCGTTGCCCCTTCTGTGGCGAAGCTGACACCCAGGTAAAGGACAGCCGGCCCACTGAAGATGGCAGCGCCATTCGGCGGCGGCGTTTTTGCAGCGTGTGCAGCCAGCGTTTCACCACCATCGAGCGCGTGCAGTTACGTGAGCTGACCGTGGTGAAATCTGACCAGCGCCGCGTAGCGTTTGACCGTGATAAACTGGCGCGTTCGGTTCGTATCGCGCTACGCAAGCGGCCCGTTGACGATGAGCGGATTGAGCGGATTGTCAATGGTATTGTGCGGAAGTTGGAAGCCAGCGGCGAGCCGGAGGTGAAATCCACTGAAATTGGTGAGCGCGTGATGGAGACACTGAAGGAGGTGGACACCGTGGCTTATGTGCGCTTCGCCTCGGTGTATCGTGACTTCCGCGAGGCCAAGGATTTTGAGATGTTTTTGGATTTGATGACACCAGCATCCAAGCCGGAATCGTCCGATGCATGATGAAGCCTTCATGCGGGGGGCTTTGGCGCTGGCCCGTCGCGGCCTCGGCGAAACCGCACCTAATCCTTCGGTCGGCTGCGTCATCGTCAAGCAAGGCCGGGTGATTGGCCGCGGCCGCACCCAAACTGGTGGCCGCCCACATGCTGAAACCGAGGCGTTGCGCGCGGCGGGTGCACAGGCGCGGGGTGCTACGGCTTATGTGACACTGGAGCCTTGCTCCCACAACGGCAAAACCCCGCCATGCGCTGCGGCGCTCATGGAAGCAGGTATTGCCCGTGTGGTAATCGGCACGCTGGACCCCAACCCGAAGGTAAACGGCCAAGGTGCCGCGATGCTGCGCGAGGCTGGCGTGCAGGTAACTGAAAATTGTCTGCCGGCGGAATCCCAAGCCGTTATCAGTGGTTTCTTGAAGGTGATAAAATCTGGCCGGCCGTTGCTGCGGCTTAAATTAGCCTCCACACTCGATGGCCGGATTGCCACCAAAACGCGCGAGAGCCAGTGGCTGACCGGCGAGCCCGCCCGCCGCGCCGCCCATGCCATGCGGGGCCGTCACGACGCCGTTCTGGTAGGGGTTGGCACGGTTTTGGCTGATGACCCGGAATTAAATTGCCGGATTGAAGGTTTCCGCATTGCGCCCTTGGTTCGCATCGTCGTGGATAGCCATTTGCGCACCCCGCTGATGAGCAAGCTGGTACGCAGCGCTTCGCGCGAGCCGGTTTGGATTTTACACCGCGATGGCGCGGATGCATCCCGCAAACGTGCGCTCGAACAGGCCGGTGTAAAATTATTCAACCTTCCAGGCTGCGCCGCCGGGGTTGATCTGCCGGAAGCCATGAAGCACCTTGCCAGATTGGGCCTCACCCGCATTTTAGCCGAAGGCGGTGGCAGCATTGCAGCCGGGCTGCTGCGGGACCATTTAGTGGACAGGCTGGCTTGGTTTCATGCCCCCGCCATTATCGGCGGCGACGGCTGGCCTTCAGCACAGGGGTTTGGGATCATGAAGTTGACGGATATGCCGCGTTTTATACCAGTGGCGCAGGAGCGTCTGGGTGATGACATGTTAAGCACCTTCAGAGTGGCGGCTTAATGTTTACCGGATTGATCACCGGTGTTGGGACCGTGCGCGAGGTTCTCCCGATCGGGCAAAGCCAGGATGCGCGCTTCGTGATTGCGGTGCCCTCTACAGGCGAATGGGCCGCGATCAACGCGGTGAAACTTGGTGCCTCGATCGCTTGCTCCGGCTGCTGCCTTACCGTGATCGACCGCGGTGACGACTGGTTTGCTGTTGAAGTTTCTGCTGAATCACTGGGCCTGACCACATTAGGTGCTTGGAAACCAGGTGCCAAAATCAACCTTGAAGGTTCGCTGAGACTAGGTGACGAACTTGGTGGTCATCTGGTTTCTGGTCATGTTGATGGTCTGGCCGAAGTGATTGAAAAAACCTCCGAGCATGGCTCAACCCGCTGGCGGTTTGAACTGCCGGTAGCGCTGGCAAAGTTTGTCGCCCCAAAGGGTAGCATTGCCATCAATGGTGTCTCGTTGACGGTTAATGAGGTTGATGGCGTGCGCTTTGGTGTCAACATCATTGCGCACACCACGCAACATACCAATTTCGCAACATTGGCTGTTGACGAGAGAGTGAATATTGAAATTGACATGCTGGCCCGCTATGTCGCGCGGCTTAGGGAGTTTGCTTGACTATGGATGGCATGAAAACCTCGACGCTGCGGGATTATATCTCATCAGCCGCCGAAATCATCGAAGAGGCGAGGGCTGGCCGGATATTCATTCTCGTCGATGATGAAGACCGTGAGAATGAAGGCGATCTTGTTATCCCCGCGCAATTTTCCACACCAGATGCCATTAATTTCATGGCCAAGCACGCCCGCGGCCTGATTTGCCTGGCCATGACCAAAGGCCGCTGCGAGCGTCTTGGGCTGCCGCTGATGAGCCAGTCCAATGGCTCGCGCCACGAAACCGCTTTCACCGTATCCATCGAAGCCCGCGAGGGTGTGACCACCGGCATTTCTGCAGCTGACCGCGCCCGCACCGTTGCGGTAGCGATCAACCCGGAGTTGGGCCGTGATGATATCGTCACACCAGGCCATGTATTTCCGCTGATGGCGCGTGAAGGTGGTACATTGGTGCGCGCTGGCCATACCGAAGCCGCTGTCGATATTGCCCGGCTTGCGGGTTTAATTCCTGCGGGCGTGATCTGCGAAATCATGAATGATGACGGTACCATGGCCCGCCTGCCGGACCTCATCGGTTTTGCGCAGCGCCATAACCTCAAGCTCGGTACCATCGCTGATCTGATCGCTCATCGTGGCCGTACTGAAAAACTGGTGAAGCGCAAGGAAGCTGGTATTGTTTCTGATGGCCACGGTGGCACCTGGCGGATGATTGCGTTTGAGGACTCGATTGAAAAAATCGAGCATCTGGCGCTGGTGAAAGGCGACATCTCATCACCGGCACCAGTGCTAGTGCGGATGCACGCGATTGATTCAATCGGCGATATCCTCGGCGGCACGCATCTCGCCACCTTGCAGGGCGCAATGGCGCAAATTCGCGAGGCGGGACGTGGTGTGGTGGTGCTGATTCGTGAATCAAAACTCGATGCCGTATCCGATCGCATCCGGCAGTTAAGCAATGGCATGCGGCCAACACCGGCCTTGCGTGATTACGGGGTTGGCGCGCAAATTCTTACCGACATCGGCGTCAAGGATATGGTTTTGCTCTCCAACCACAAACGCACCATCATTGGGCTTGAAGGCTACGGGCTGAACATTGTGGAGCAGCGCGATATTATGGTGCCGGATATAAAAACCTCATGAGCACAGCCGACGCGCCGTTGCCTGCCGCCCCAAATTTATCGGGTGCCGCGCCGCATATCCTGATCATTAAAGCACCTTATTACACTGGTGTCGTGAATGGCATGGAACAGGCCGCTCATGAAATTTTTCAGGCTGTTTCTGCAACAACTGAAACCATAGAGGTTGCAGGTGCATTTGAATTGCCGCAGGCGTTGCGCATCGCTCTGCGTGCCCCCAAAAAATTTGACGGTTTTATAGCACTGGGCTGCGTGGTGCGCGGTGAAACCGACCATTATGAATTCATCTGCGCCAGCGCGATGGATGGGTTGATGCACGTGGCCTTGCAATTTGGCATTTGCCTTGGCACAGCCTTATTAACTGTTGATACACTGGCACAGGCCCAAGCAAGGTCGCGTGAAACTGGCTCCAATAAAGGCGCTGAAGCCGCTGTGGCTTGTTTAAAACAAATCGCGCTTGCGCGTACATTGGAAGCCGTATGACTGAGAATAATAAACCCCGGCCGCGCACGCTCTCACGCGTGGCCGCTGTGCAGGCGCTTTATCAGGCAGAGCAAGCCACCCAAAGCCCCGAAACCGTGATTGATCAATTTGTGCGCCACCGCATTGGTAATATTCCGGGCCGCGGCGGGCTTGATGATGGCCACTTAACCGAAGCCCAGGTGCCGCTTTTTGCCCGCATCGTGCGCACCGCAACCCAGCAGCAAGATGTGATTGATTGCATGATCGTGCAGGCGCTGCCGGAATCCTGGCCGCTGGACCGACTCGACCCTGTGTTACGTGCCCTGCTACGGGCCAGCGGCGCTGAATTATGGATGTCTGATGGCCCGCCAGCGAAAGTGGTCATCAATGAATATCTTGATGTTGCGCACGGGTTTTTTGCTGGTGAGGAATCACGTTTAGCCAACGGCGTCCTAGACCGCGTCGCACATCTGCTGCGCCCGGCTGAATTTTCTCCCGCCGCCTGAAATGATGTAAATGCCATGGGCGATGAATTCTCCCGCATCGCCCGCTATTTAGCCCCGCTCGCCGGACCGGAAGGGCTAGGGCTAACTGATGATGCCGCATTATTCACCCCACCCGCCGGGCGGCAATTGGTGCTCACCACGGACCAAATGCTTGAAGGCGTGCACTTCATCCCCGGCGATTTGCCAGCGTTGATTGCGCGTAAATTATTACGCCGCAACCTCTCCGATCTCGCGGCGATGGGTGCCACGGCGTGTGGCTATTTGCTGACAACCGCGCTGCCGCCTACCACCGATGAAAGTTGGTTAGCCGGATTTGCAGCCGGGTTGGCGCAGGACCAAGCCGAATTTGGCATTCAATTGTTTGGTGGTGACAGCTCATCATCCCCCACCCATATCTCGCTAAGTGCCACGCTCATTGGCCATGTCACACCCGGCGCAGCGCTACGCCGCAACGGCGCCAAAGCCGGAGACGACATCTGGGTTACCGGCACCATCGGTGATGCGGCTTTGGGACTACAAGCCAGACGTGGAACATTGCAGGATAAATCAGGCTTTTTAACCAGCCGCTCGTTGCTGCCCAATCCTCGCATGGGTTTGAACTTGTCTGGCATCGCGCATGCCGCCATCGATATCTCAGATGGCCTGGTGCAGGACCTCGGGCATTTATGCAAAACCTCCAACCTCGCCGCCACCCTCTATGTAGCCCTTGTACCTACCTCACACGAGGCTGCCATATTTGGCGATGCTATGCTGGAAACACGTCTTACCGGTGGCGATGATTATGAATTATTGCTAGCCGTACCACCCGAAGCAGCCACCGCCCTGCGCCTCGCCTGTGGCAATCTTGCGATCACAAAAATCGGCACATTTTCCAGCGGTCAGGCCGGCGTCACAATCCTCGGTCCACATGGCCAGGCAATGAATTTTTCAACAGCCGGCTGGCAACATTTTTAAACAATCGGCGCCGCCGATGGCTTTAATGAAAACGGATCGCTCGGATTTCGAAGTGCTAAAATATCCTGCATCCGCAATTCCACCGCACCTAAAATTTTAGGATGCGTCAAACAATAAAACTGGTTTTGCCTGATACACTCGAAGGTCCTCTCGGCCACGTCAGCCGCCGTCAGCCGCCCAGATTCCACCGCCTTGATGGTTGCCGCCGCCGCAATCTGCTGGCTTTCAGTGAGTGGCGCATGATCTTGCATATCCGCCGGCCGGTTGCGTTCCGAGGCTGCAATGCCGGTGCTCACAAATGCCGGGCAAAGTACGGTTACCCCGATATTCGCGTTCGCGACACGCAAATCCTGATACAAAGTCTCTGAGAGTGTTACCACCGCGTGCTTGCTGACATTGTAAACACCCATGGTCTGCGCTGATAACAGCCCAGCCACCGAGGCGGTATTTACAACATGGCACTCATCACCCTGCGCCAGCATTTTAGGCACGAACAGCCGGATGCCGTGGATGACGCTCCATAGATTTACCCCCAGCACCCATTCCCAGTCTTTAACGGAATTTTCCCAAACAAATCCACCGGCGCCGACTCCTGCATTGTTGAACAACAATTGTACGCCCCAAAAACGCGCGAAACTCGCCGCCGCCAGAGCTTCCATATCCTCCGCCCGGCTTACGTCAGTGCGCACCGCCAACACTTGTGCTCCCTGCGCCTGCATTTCCCCAGCCACCGCAGCCAACGCTTCGGCATTGATATCAGCCAACACCAGTTTCATGCCCAGCGCCGACGCCTGCCTTGCAAACTCGCGCCCAAAGCCGCTGCCAGCGCCGGTAATCACCGCCACTTTGCCTGAAAATTCCTTCATGGCCGCACGACAATTTTGCCAATGACTTTGCGCGCCGCCATATCAAGCAGCGCCTTGGGAACCTCATCCAGGCTATAGGTTTTGGAAATCAGCGGCTTGATTTTGCCCTGCGCCATCCAGCCCAGCATCTCCGCCATGCCCTTGATATTATTTTGCGGCTCGCGCCTGGCAAAATCACCCCAGAACACCCCTACCAGCGAGGCGCCCTTTAACAGCGCCAAATTTAACGGCAGGGCAGGGATGTCACCTGCGGCAAACCCAATGATCAAATGCCGCCCGCGCCAGCCGATCGAGCGAAATGCACTTTCAGTATATTTTCCACCAACCGGGTCAAAAATCACATCTGGTCCGCGCCCGCAGGTGCGCTTGATGCCCTCGCGTAAATCCTCGGTGCTGTAGTTAATCACTTCATCAGCGCCATGCGCGCGGCAAATATCGCATTTTTCATCTGTTGAAGCAGCGGCAACAATTTTTGCCCCAATGGCCTTGCCAATTTCTACCGCCGCCAGCCCCACGCCACCAGCGGCACCCAGCACCAGCATGGTCTCATTGGGTTGTAATGCCCCCCGGTCCCGCACCGCGTGCCACGACGTGCCATAGGCCAGCATAAAACCCGCCGCTACATCATAGCTGAGCGTATCTGGAATTTTCACGCATTTGCCAGCATCAACAGCAACGGCCTCGGCAAATCCGCCCACCGAGCATAACGCCGCTACCCTATCGCCTACCCGCAGCGCTGTAACATTGTCACCAATGGCCACCACCTCGCCGCTGATCTCGGCACCAGGGGTGAAAGGTAATTCCGGCTGCACCTGATATTTTTTCTGAATAATCAGCACATCTGGAAAATTCACTCCAGCCGCGTGGATTTTTACCACCACTTCGCCCGGCTTTGCCAATGGCGCGGCAAGTTCGCGCACGCTTAGCAATTCCGGCCCGCCCCAGGCTGAACACACAACCGCCCGCATTAAATCGGCAGCCCTGACATCGGCAAACCCGGGTGAGAAATCCCATCAGCCACCATCACATCGCCCCAACCGCCCGTGCTGGCAGGGTTGGTGTTGGCAAAGCGCTTCAGCTCCATACGCCCCAACTGGTCGCGGTGTACCTCATCGGGCCCGTCAGCAAAGCGCAAAGCCCGCTGCCAGGTGTGCGCTGCCGCAAGCCAGGTATCAGCCATACCGCCGCCGCCAAATGACTGGATCGCCCAATCGACGATTTTGTAAGCAATATTGGGTGCTACCACCTTGATCATCGCAATCTCAGCCTTGGCGTGTTTATTGCCCACCGTGTCCATTAGATGCGCGGCGTGCAGGCACAGCAGGCGCGCCTGGTCGATCATGATGCGCGACTCCGCAATCCGCTCACGCCACAGGCTTTGCTCTGCCACCGGCTTGCCAAACGCCACGCGCTGGTTAAGCCGCCTGATCATCCGCTCCAGTGCGCGTTCAGCACAACCAATCGAACGCATGCAGTGATGGATCCGCCCTGGCCCCAAGCGCCCCTGCGCAATCTCAAACCCGCGGCCTTCGCCCAACAGCATGTTCGCAGCCGGCACCCGCACATTCTCAAACATCATCTCAGCATGGCCGTGCGGTGCATCATCGCCACCAAACACCGGCAAAGCACGCTTAATGGTAACACCAGGGTGCGGGTTTGGCACCAAAATCATTGATTGTTGCTTGTAGCGGTCAGTGTTGTGAGGGTCTGATTTTCCCATCACAATAAACACCTTGCAACGCGGATCAGGTGCGCCGGAAATCCACCATTTATGGCCGTTTATCACATATTCATCACCATCACGGATGATCGATGTCTCAATATTGGTCGCATCAGATGATGCGACATTCGGCTCGGTCATCGCAAAAGCTGAGCGTATTTCACCGGCCAGCAGTGGCTTCAACCAGCGTTCTTTTTGCTCTGGCGTGCCGTAGCGTACAAACACTTCCATATTGCCAGTGTCTGGGGCTGAGCAGTTAAACGCCTCTGGCGCAAACGGTGAGCGGCCCATAATTTCTGCCAGCGGCGCATACTCAGTGTTGGTTAGCCCAGCGCCATAGTCGCTTTCTGGCAAAAACAGGTTCCATAGCCCCGCCGCCTTGGCTTTTTCCTTAATCTCTTGCAGCAATGCCAAAGGCTGCCAACGGTCAGCTGCCAGATGTGTGGCGGCAAACAGCGCATTTTCATTTGGGTAAATATGCTCTGCCATAAAATCCAGTAGCCGGGCACGCAGCGCCTCAACTTTGGGTGAATACGTCATTGTCATTATGCGGGCCCCTCGGAAATTATGTTTGAAACTAGTTTGCTGCGGCAGCGGCGCCAGTGCAACCCCGCCCGCTCATCCCCATCTGCGCATTAATTGCGCGTAACTATTGACAGTCTGCCCATCCATCAGGATTTTGGGGGCATAACAATCAGGGGAACCCACCAATGAGCGATTTATTCCGTCTCGATGGCCAAGTGGCTATTATCACTGGCTCATCGCGTGGCATAGGCCGGGCCATAGCTGAGACGATGGCGGATTTAGGTGCCTCAGTGGTGATTTGCTCTCGCAAAATCGAGCCTTGCGAGGCCGTGCGTGATGGCATCATCGCCAAGGGCGGCAAAGCCATCGCCCTGAAATGCAACACCGGCGCGAAGGATGACCTCGCCGCCCTGATCGCCGCTACCCTGGCGGCCTTTGGCAAGCTTGACCATGTGGTGGCCAATGTCGCGGTTAACCCGCATTACGGCCCGCTCTCTACAATTTCCGATGAAGCCTGGGACAAGATCATGGCTGTCAATATCAAATCGAATTTATGGCTGGCGAATATGGCGCTACCGGAAATTGCCAAGCAGGGTGGCGGCAGTTTCACCATCATCTCATCCATCGGCGCGCTACACGGCAACACGCTAATCCCGGCTTATAATATTTCCAAATTGGCAGACATCGCACTGGTGAAAAATCTGGCGGTGGAGTGGGGCCCCAGCAAAATTCGTGTCAACGCCATTCTACCAGGCTTGGTGCGTACCGATTTCGCCAAGGCCCTATGGGAAAACCCCGAGACTTTAAAAATCACCGAGGCCCATACTCCGCTTGGACGCATCGGCGAAGTGGAAGACCTCGGCGGGGTTGGTGCTTTCCTTGCCACCCGTGCTGCTGCCTACATCACCGGGCAATCAATCGTGGTCGATGGCGGTACCGTTACCACCAGCCGTTTTGCATGAGCAGTGCCCCGCAGCTCATCGAGCCATTGCCTGCGCACCGGCTCGATTCCGGCAAAATATTTGAATATTTGCAGCGCCACATTACGGGTTTTGCAACACCAGCCAGCTTGCAGCAATTTCAGGGCGGGCAATCCAACCCCACCTATCTCATCACCACGCCCACCCAAAAATACGTGCTGCGGAAAAAGCCACCAGGCCATTTACTACCCTCCGCGCATATGATCGACCGCGAATACCGCATCCAAAAAGCTCTGAGTGGCTCCGGCGTACCGGTGGCCGAAATGTTTCATTACTGCACGGATATCGCCGTTATCGGCACTGAATTCTACGTCATGGAATTCCTTGAAGGCCGGGTATTCTCTGATGTGATGATGAGTGAGCTGCAACCAACAGCACGTGGTGCCATTCAAGCACAGGTTTTTGACACCATCGGTGCCCTGCACGCGGCTGACTATACCGCACTGGGCCTGGCTGATTACGGCAAACCCAGCCATTATATCGCCCGCCAGATTGAGCGTTGGAGCAAACAATATATCGCCTCCTGCACCGAGGATTTGTCGGCCATGAACAAGTTAATCGCTTATCTTGCCGCCAACATTCCACCAGAGGAAACTACCGCAATTGTGCATGGTGATTTTCGGCTCGGCAACATGATGATCCACCCAACCGAGCCTCGGATTATTGCTGTGCTGGACTGGGAACTTTCAACCCTTGGCCATCCGCTGGCTGATTTAGCTTATTGCTGTATGGCCTTCCATATGCCTGATAAAGCTGGCCCGGCTTATTCTGGTTACGCCAGTGTTAACCTTACCGAACATGGGTTAAAGTCAGAGGCTGAAATGCTGGAAATTTACTGCAAACGCACTGGCCGCACCGGCATTGAAAATTGGAATTTCTATCTCGGATTCTCGATGTTCCGCAGTGCCGCCATCGCCGAGGGCGTGTACGCCCGCTCCCTTGCAGGTAACGCCGCTGATGAACGCGGCAGCAAATTTCACGCGATGACGAAACTAACCTCCGAAACGGGATGGGCGTTAGTGAACAGCTAATCCAATTCGTGAGGAGTGAGTTGGCGGGTGGTTGTAAGCTGCATTTGACAATTTTGCCCCTTTGGCTTTGCTTCACGCATGAAACAACCAAAACCTGCCGGCCACCCCGGCATGTCAGCCGCCGAGGCCGCTGAACGCCAAGGTGCCCCGCCACTACTTGTAAAGCGCCTTGAACAAGGTGAGGTGTTCGAGCCACGCAATTCCGAGGTGGAGTCTCTCATCACCCCCGGTGAGCCCTGGGAAGCTCGCGAAGCCACCGGGCGTGCTTTGCGCGAACACACCCCGCGCGAAACCCACGGTAATTGGAAGCCGGCTCCACACCGGCCGGATCCGATGAGCCTAATTAAAGCCAGCAATAAGGGTCGGGTGCCGGAGTTGGTTAAAATCCGCATGGAGCGCATGGCGGCCTCGCCCTTCGCGTTCCTGCGGGGTGCTGCAGTGGTAATGGCATGGGACCTGGCACAAACCAAAACCATGGGCCTTGATGTGGTAATCGACGGTGATTGCCACGTTGATAATTTTGGCCTGTTTGGCACCGCGCAGGACGAATTGGTGCTCGACCTCAATGATTTCGACGAAACCACCATCGGCCCTTGGGAATATGACCTCAAACGCCTGACCGCCAGCATCAACCTCTCGGGCCGCGAAAATGGTCTCTCAAGCAAGGAGCGCAAAAAGGCGGTGATGGCGGCGGTGAATGGTTACCGTTTCTCGCTCAACCGTTTGCAAAGTCTGCCGGTGCTGGAGCTCTGGAACCGCCATACCATTCCTGAGCGCATGGACCAGCGGCAGATGAAACTCGATAAAAAATCCGCCGCCATCATCCGCAAATCAGCTGCCAAAGCCCGTGCCACCAACAACACCACCTTTTTGGAAACCGCCGCTGAGCGCGGCAGCAACGGCAAATGGCACCTCAAGCTTGACGCCCCGATCACCACCTCAGTTGATCCAGCCTTAAAAGCCAAAATCATCACGGCCTTACATGATTACATCGAAACACTGGCCCCCGAGCGGCAATACATGATCCGGCGTTATCATGTGGTGGATATCGTCCGGCGCGTGGTCGGCGTAGGGAGTGTGGGTTTGCGCGCCTATCTCATCATGTTGATCGGTAATGGCGATGATGACGGGCTGTTCCTGCAATTAAAGGAGGCCGCGCCCGCAGCCTTGGCACCGTACCTGCCGGTGCTGCCCAAAGCCTACAAGCACCAAGGCCAGCGTGTGATATATGGCCAGCGCCTGCTGCAAGCGGCGGGGGACCCGTTGCTGGGCTGGACCACCATGGACGAGCGCCCCTATTACGTCCGCCAGATGCGCAACTTTAAAGGCGCCATCCCCACCGAATTTCTTTATGGTCAACCCTTTAACTTCTTCGCCTTTGGCTACGGCGCCTTACTGGCCCGCGCCCACGCCAGGGTAGGGGACGCCGCCGTCATCAGCGGTTATTGTGGCGCCTCAGATACGCTCGATCTCGCCATGGCCAAGTGGGCGGAAGCCTATGGCGACCAGACTGTAGCCGACCATGCGCGCTTCAAGGCGCTCATCAAAAAACAGGCAAAATAAAAACCCGCGCGAGTAACCCGCGCGGGTACAAAAAGCCGGAAACCAAAAATCTTACTTGATTTTGGCTTCTTTGAACTTCACGTGCTTGCGCACAACGGGGTCGTACTTGTTCAGCTCCAGCTTGGTGGTCTGCGCCCGCGCGTTCTTTTTGGTCACATAAAAGTAACCAGTGTCCGCGGTCGAAATAAGCTTGATTTGAACTACGTTAGATTTGGCCATGATATCGATCTCCAGTCGCGGGCGTATGCCCCATAGGGGCGGCTTTGGTCAAGAGCTGATTACTTCCAGGGCGGCAGCAATGCAGCGTCGTAGGTGGTTTTTGAGGCTAAAAGCGCCTGTGCAGCAACAAAATCAAGGCTCCCGCCGATGTCGGCAGGGCATTGGTTGCGAATGTTGAGAATTTTATTAACCGGCATCGGTGCGCGTGCGGCGCGCGAGGCCACCAGGGCAGGAGCCAATTTATTAACGCCGCGATACAGGGCCTCAAGCTGGCTATGCAATCCCGCCTCGCCGAGGCTGGTACATACCTGTGGCAGCACGCCCAATGTTTGCAAAGGCCAGCCGCGTGGGGCCAAAACCCGGCTCCAGGTTATATAAAGTTCGCCGCCATCGGGCAGCGATGTCACGGTCTGCACCAGCCCCTTGCCCAACGTCGCGCTGCCGACCACCACGGCGCGACCATCATCGGCGAGGGCGGCGGCCAGAATTTCAGCAGCACTGGCGGTTTGGCCATCTACCAGCACCACCATCGGCAGCCCGGCGGTCAAATCACTGCCCTCGGCGGTAAAATCCTGGTCCGCGGAAGCATCCCGGCCCGCCGCTTCAACAATTTTGCCACTTGCCAGCAGGGAGTCGGCAATCAGCACGGCTTGGCGCAGCACACCGCCCCGGTTGCCACGCAAATCCAAAACCAAGCTTGCCGGTGCGGGTGATGCACTCAGCCCCGCCTCAAGTGCGGCCGAAAACTGGTCGCTGGTGCCTTTATTGAAACCGGCAATTTTTAGCACCAGAACTCCCGGTATTGCGGTGTCCCTGGTCTCATCGAACACCGTTTGCGGTGGCACCAGTGCGCGGGTGAGTGTGATGTCGCTGCTGCTTCCCGAGTCATTACTGTCGGCAACCCGCAAGGTAATGTTGCTGCCTAAAATACCGTTCAGCCGGCTGTTCAACGCCGCAATCTGGCTCGCATAGGCAGGCTTGCCGTCAATCGCCAGCACCACGGTCCCCACAGCCAGCCCGGCCTCAACGGCGGGTCCGGCAGCGGCTACGGCGGTAATGACAACCTTGTTGTCCTGGCGGCCCAGGGTAAGTCCGGTCCCGGCAATGCCGGTGATCATCAACTGGTCTTGCGCTGCCTGCGAGGGCGGCTCGTAACGCGAATACGGATCAAAATGGTTGAACAACTCATCAAAAAAGCTATCGATCACGCCCTGCGTTCCCGCCTGCTGCAACCCTGGCGAGGCCGCATACGCCGCCTTTGCCACCACCGCCGCCGCTTCTCCCCAGCCCGCCGCGTCATTTGGCTGGGGTGCCGGTAGCGCAATCAATAATTGTTCAGGCCCGTACAGCCTGATTTGGTTATCCTGTAAGGTAGCGTTCAAATCCGGGTCCAGCGCCGTTAAGCCGTTCAGCCCCCACAACGTCATTTGCGGCACGGTTAGCGGTTGCAGTGAGCGCGGCGCGATGTACGATAATGCCGCCCCCCACACTGAAGCCGCCGTCGCGGTATCAAACGCGGTTGCCGCCAAGGCAGGCTTCGCCCAGCTCGCCATCGGCAGAGCTATAATCAACAACAGCAAGATAGCGCGGCGGCTCACCTTCGGCGTTTCGGTTTGGACTTTTGTGGTGGAATGAAGCGCTTTGGCACCCGCAACGCGCCGGTTGTGGCACTCGTGATGATATTGAACAGTAAACCGCCGGTCACCGGCTTGGCTTCCGCCAGCCGCACGTCAATATTTTGGGCCAGTTGGAATGAAAGACGGGTGCGCTTGCCAATCAAGCTCTGGCTGGCCTCGTCATGCACCCAATAATCATCCGGTAAACTCGCCATCGGCGCAAACCCACTAGCCCCTGTTTCGTTTAAAGTGACGAATAAGCCGAACTTCGTCACCCCGGAAATCCGTCCCTCGAACAACTCTCCCACGCGGTGTTGCAAATACAGCGCAAGGTAGCGGTCGGTCGAATCGCGCTCCGCCAGGGTGGCGCGGCGTTCGGTGGCGGTAATATGCTCGGCTGTGTCAGCAAACTTCGCAATATCAGCCTCTGTCAAACCATCCTTGCCCAGCTTCAGCCCGGTAATAAGCGCACGGTGCACCAGCAAATCCGCATACCGGCGAATCGGCGATGTGAAATGCGCGTATTTTGTCAGTGCCAGGCCAAAATGCCCGATGTTATCCGGCCCATATTCAGCCTGAGACTGGCTGCGCAGCATGGTTTCATTCACCAGCACCGCCTTGTCGGTCCCGGCCACCAGCTTCAGCACATGGTCGAGGTCGCGCGGGTGTAACTGGTCGGCGGCTTTCAGGGAGATATCCAAAGTCGCCAAAAAACTGCGCAGATTGTCAATCTTCTCCGGGCTGGGCGGGGCGTGCAGCCGGTACATGCAAGGTAATTTATGGCGTTCCAACTCCTCCGCCGCACACACATTGGCCAGGATCATGAATTCCTCGATCAGCCGGTGGCTATTCAGGCGCGGACGCGGCGCGATGCTGGCCACCTGGCCATCAGGGGTCAGTTCAACCTTGCGCTCGGGTAAATCCAAATCCAGCGTGCCACGCGCCGTGCGGGCGGCTGAAAGTGCCGCAAACGCGGCATATAAGTTGGCATGGGCTTGCGGGTTGGCGTCATGCTCGGCCTGCACCTCCTCATAGGTTTTACGCGCCGCCGAGCGCATTAACCCACGACCAAACTTATGTGATTGTTTTCGCCCCTGCGTATCAATGAACATCTCAACAAACAAACACCCGCGGTCTTCATGCGGCTTGAGGCTACACCAGCCGTTTGAGAGTGCTTCAGGCAGCATTGGCACCACCCGGTCAGGGAAGTAGCAGGAGTTGCCGCGCTCACGGGCTGATACATCAAGCCCGGATGCGGGCTTTACGTAATGCGCTACATCGGCAATCGCCACGATCAGCCGCAGGCCGTTTCCCATAGGTTCGGCAAACACCGCGTCGTCAAAATCCCTGGCGTCGGCGCCATCAATCGTAATCAGCCCAACCTCGCGCAAATCAGTCCGCTTACCCAACGGGGTGGCTTTTGCACGTTCGGCTTCCTTTAAAGCCGCGTCTGGAAAATCCACTGGAATTTCATGCGTCGCAATCGCAATCAAACTCACTGACCTGGCATCAGTCACCTGGCCCAAACACTCCGTCACCCGGGCAGGCTTGGGGCCATAGCCAGAGCCGGGCAAGGGCTCCGCCCGAACAATCTCGCCAGTGCTCGCCCCCATGGTTTCAGTGGCGGGCACCACCCATTCCGCCTTTTGCTTTTTGTCAGTAGGCTCAATGCGTCCACCGGCGCCCTCAGCACGGAACACCCCGATAATGCTGCCAGTTTTCTCGGTAATGCGTTTGAGGGTGCGGCCCTCATATTTATCGGGCCCCACCCGGCGCAGCCGCGCCAGCACACGCGCCCCTGGTGCCAAAGCCGGCTGCCCACGGGCTTCGGCCATCATGAAAATAATTGGTGGCCTGCCTTGGCCTTCCCACACCACCGGGCGCGCCAGCGCCTCGCCGTCACGGTCAATGCCGGTAACCTCTACCACCGCATTTTCCGGCAGCCGCCCGGCCTCGTTGAATTGCTTAGGGCCCACCCGGTCTAGCGCGCCATCAGCCTCGAGTGACTTCATCAGCCCCCTCAGCCCCTTTTTATCATTCGGACCAACGCCAAACGCCTGCGCAATTTCGCGCATGCCGACCTTACCCTTGGCCGCCGCTAGAAAACTCTTAATAGCCTCACGAGTCGGCAGGTTTTGGGTCGGCTGGCTCTCTGTTTTGGGCAGTTTTGGCCGCGATTTTTTATGGACTGTCTTCATACCCCTAGTATGGGGCTTTGGGCGCTACCCACAAAGGGTTATAACGCGATCAACACCGCAACAACACTGGCCCATCCCATCATCACCCAGGTCAATACCACACCACCAAAACGGAAAGGGTTGGGGGCAGGGCGGCTCATGCCGATCGGGTGAGCCATTCTGGCCACCACCAGCATCACAGCCAGCAATGTTACCATCCAGCGCGCCGCCCCCGCTGCTTCAATGCCGCCCAGCAGGATCAGCGCCAGTGGTACATATTCGGCAAAATTTGCATGGCAGCGCACTGCAATCTGCAATTTGGGGGCCTTGGTTTCTTCACCCAACAGAATTCGTCCATCCGCATCATCGCCAAGGCTGATGTTGGTTTTGGCCCGCGCCATCACCACCCGTACTGACAATACCAAATACAGCAGTCCCAACACCCCAGCCGTCAGCAACGTGATTGAAATATTTCTCATATTAAACTCTCACCGTTTTTTTTGCTCACATCAGGATTTGTAAGATTACTGGCCCGGAATCTACGACAACAATTTAGTCACGACTTAGCTCTAATTTTGGGTTTGGCAGCCACCTTGGCCTTTGGTTTTGCCTTCTCTTTCACCTTTGGCTTTGCCTTGGGTGTCGCCTTGGCCTTCGCCGCCGGTTCCTTCATCAGTGCTGCGGCTTTCAACTTCGGCGCAGCCTTTTTTGCAGCGGGTTTTTTGCCCTTGGGGATCAGCACTTTGCCCTTTTCCGCAAGCAACGCTACGGCTTCATCCAAGGTGAATTCAGCCAGTTCCGAGCCACGCGGCAAATTCGCCACCATCTTGCCCCATTGCGCATAGGGGCCAAACCGCCCCTTGCGTGCCACCACCGGCTCGCCGTCCTTTGGGTGGGCGCCCAAGCTGCGGATGGAATCCTGCTTCTTGCCGATCAAATCCATCGCCCGGTTTAACCCGATGTGCAGAACATCATCATCGCGGTCGAGCGAGGCATAAATCGCCCCCATTTTTACAAATGGCCCAAACCGCCCCACACCGGCCTCAATCGGCTCCTTGGCATCGGGGTGGATACCCACCAGACGCGGCAATGAAAGCAGTCCCAGCGCATCCTCCAAAGTTAGCGCATCGGCATCCATGCCCTTGGTGAGAGACGAGCGCCTGGGTTTGGACTTTTTGTCCGCCGGGTCAGCCTCACCAAGCTGAACATACAGCCCGTAAGGACCACGCTTGAGGGTAATATCCTGCTCGGTGTCAGGGTGTTTTCCCAACACGCGCATGCCGTCTTTTAGTGAATCATCAGGGTTATCGCCGCCATCAATCGCCAGCTTGCGGGTGTATTGGCAGGCCGGATAATTTGAGCAGCCGATAAAGCTACCAAATTTACCCAACCGCAGCCCAATCCGCCCTGTCCCGCACGCCGGGCAGGAGCGGGGGTCCGAGCCATCTTCACGCGAGGGGAAAAAATGCGGGCCTAAATCAGCATCCAACGCATCGATCACGTCGGAGATTTTTAAATCCTTGGTCTCGGCAATCGCTGATGAAAAATCAGTCCAGAATTTGCGCAACACCTCGCGCCAGTTGGCTTTGCCCTCGGCGATATCGTCAAGCTGTTCTTCAAGGGCGGCAGTAAAACCGGTATCCACATAGCGGGTGAAAAAGCTCATCAAAAAAGCTGTCACCAGCCGGCCACGGTCTTCTGGAATAAACCGCCGCGCTTCAAGCCGCACGTAGTTACGGTCCCGCAACACCGTCAAAATTGAGGCATAGGTTGAAGGCCGGCCAATGCCAAGCTCTTCCATCTTTTTCACCAGCGATGCTTCCGAATAGCGCGGCGGCGGCTGGGTGAAATGCTGGGTAGCCTCTACTTTGGCGGTTTTTGCGGCATCACCCTTGTTGATCGGCGGCAAAATCCGCGCATCATCATCATCGGCGGCGTCATCCTGGTCTTCATGATAAAGCTTCAAAAAGCCATCGAAAGCCAGCACAGAGCCATTGGCCCGTAAAATCTGCCCCTTGCCGTCCGATAAATCAACGCTGGTTTGGTCTAACTCTGCCGACTGCATCTGGCAGGCCAGGGCTCGCTTATAAATCAGCTCATACAACCGCGCCTGATCGTTTGAGAGAATTTTAGCCACCCGCGCCGGCGCCAGGGTAATATCAGTCGGCCTGATCGCCTCATGGGCTTCCTGCGCGTTTTTTGACTTTGAAATATATTCGCGCGGTGCCCCCGGCAGATAATCCGGGCCAAATTCTGATTTTATCTGCTCGCGCATCGCCAGCACGGCTTCCTTGGCCAACTGCACGCCGTCGGTTCGCATGTAGGTAATCAACCCCACCGTCTCGCCGCCAATCTCAACGCCCTCGTAAAGCTGCTGCGCGGTACGCATGGTCTGCTGCGATGAGAACCCCAGCTTGCGGCTGGCCTCCTGCTGCAAGGTGGAGGTAATAAACGGCGGCGGCGGGTTGCGCTTGCTGCGTTTTTTATCAATCGCGGAAACTTCAAACGAGCCCGCTTGCACAGCCGCCTTGGCGGCATACGCCTTGGCTTCGTTGTTCAGGTCAAACTGATCAAGCTTTTTGCCCTGGTAATGCGTCAGCTTGGCGGCAAACGGCGCCCCGCTTGGGGTGGTAAACCCGCCCTCAACTGTCCAATATTCCCGCGCCTTGAAAACCTCAATCTCAGCTTCGCGCTCGCAAATCAGGCGCAACGAGACCGACTGCACCCGCCCGGCGCTCTTGCTGCCCGGCAATTTGCGCCACAACACCGGCGAGAGGGTGAACCCCACCAGATAATCCAGCGCCCGGCGCGCCAAATAAGCCTCGATCAGCGGTTGATCCAGCTCACGCGGCGCCGCCATCGCGGCCTTCACGGCGGTTTTGGTAATCTCGTTGAATGTCACCCTGAGGACATTCACACCCTTCAGAGCGTTTTTATCCTCCAGCATGGCCCGCACATGCCAGGAGATTGCTTCCCCCTCACGGTCAGGGTCAGTGGCCAGATAAAGGGTTTTGGCCCCCTTAACGGCCTTGGCGATGGCGGCCATGTGTTTCTGGCCGCGCTCATCGGCCTCCCAGGACATCGCGAAATCATCATCCGGGCGAACCGAGCCATCCTTCGGCGGCAAATCCCGCACATGGCCGAAGGACGCCAGAACGGTGTATTTATCGCCCAAATATTTGTTGATTGTCTTGGCCTTGGAAGGCGATTCGACGACGACGATATCAGTCAAACGACCATCCTATTCATTCAGTGGTGACACGCACCACCCGGTTACCAGCCAGCATTTCAACCTTGCCTGCAATCTCTAGTTCAAGGAGGACCGCCATTATGGCGGATATGGACAACTGGCAGCGCCGGGCTATCTCGTCAACCATTACCGGGTCAGGACCCACCAAATCCGGGATTTTTCGCCGCCCGATGGCCATTTCAGCCTCGCTGGCGGCCTCCCAGAGGGCGGGTTTTTCGGCAAATCCGCTCCTTGCATGCACAAACAGCGGGTCTCGGGCCAAGCCTTCGCGGGCTGGGTGGTCGGGCAAATTGGCCAGCACGTCGGCAGCACTCTCGGTCAAATGGGCACCTTGCCGGATTAAATCATTCGAGCCTTTGCAGCGCGGATCCAAAGGTGAGCCTGGCACGGCAAAAATCTCTCGCCCCGCCTCATTGGCCATGCGGGCGGTAATCAACGAGCCAGATCGGACCGCCGCTTCAATCACCACCAACCCCAAAGACAGCCCGGCGATCACCCGGTTACGCTTTGGAAAATGCTTCGCCATCGCCGCCGTTCCAAACGGCGCTTCCGCCACCACGCAGCCATTTTCCGCAATCTGAGCCTGCAGTTTTTCATTCTCGGGCGGGTAGGGGACATCAATGCCGCCGGCGATGGCGGCAATCGTGCGTCCGGTGGCCATCGCCCCTTTATGCGCAGCCGCATCAATGCCGCGTGCCAAGCCTGACACCACAGTCAGTCTCTGTTCAGCCAGATCCGCTGCTAGTTGCTCGGCCATCCGCATCCCGTTCGCCGAGGCATTGCGCGCCCCCACCACACCGACGCAGCGTGTAAGCAGCAGTTTGACATTCCCCAGCACCGCCAAAACCGGCGGCGCATCGGCCATATCGGCCAGAAACGCCGGATAGTCGGGCGTATCGACAAAAATAAAGTTACCGCCGATTTTGCACAATTGCGCCATTTCGCGCTCAGCATCGGCCCGGCTGGGAATTTTCGTCACCGCCCGGCCCCCCGCCCGCGCCAACTCTGGCAATGCGGCAATCGCCTGGGTCACACCGCCAAACCTTGCCATCAGCCGCCGGTAGGTGAGGGGGCCAACTCCTTCGGTTCGGATCAGTCGCAGCCGATCAATCTGATCATTCAAGTTTTTTGGCCGATTTTTGGTTCCGTGCCGGCCTTTAGCCGCGCAATATTGGCGCTATGCTTCCAGAACACCAAAGCGGCAATCAGCAAAGCCAAAGCCGCCAGCCTGAAATGTCCCAGAACCACCGAGGCAAACGGCGCCACGGCAAAAGCAATCAGCGCCGCGGCCGAGGAGATGCGCAGCAAAAATGCCGTAGCCAACCATGTGGCACAGGCGATCAGCCCCACCGGAAATGACCCAGCCAGCAGCACGCCCAGCCCGGTTGCAACGCCTTTGCCGCCTTTGAACCCTAGCCAGACCGGGAATAAATGCCCCAGCAAAACCGCCAGCCCCACAAAGTAAGGCGCTACACCGCCAAACCGCCAGGCAATTACCACGGCCAGATAACCTTTAAAGCCATCCAGAAACAGCGTCGCCGCCGCCAGCTTTTTATTACCGGTGCGCAGCACATTGGTCGCGCCAATATTGCCCGAACCAATGGCGCGAATATCTCCCAAGCCGGCTGTCCGCGTGAGAATAAGCCCGAAAGGCACTGAACCTAAAAGATAACCAAAAAAGCAGGGAATAAGGATTGTCATCCGAATACCCGCCGCCCAGCTTTCCATGTGCCTAACACCTGGCCTTCAAGGGCGCGGCCATCAAAGGGCGTGTTCTGCGCCTTGCCTGGCAGCTTACCGGCTTCCACCAGCCAGGAACGCTCCGGGTGAAACAGGCATAAATCCGCTGCGGCGTTTTTGCGCAGGACCCCGGCATCCAGCCCCAGCCATTTCGCCGGCTTCTCGGTTAATAATGCCAGCGCTTGGATCATACCCAATGTCCCCGCCTGCACCTGCGCCAAAGTTACCGCCAGCAAGGTTGCCAACCCGGCACCACCTGATGACGCCTCGGCAAATGGCAGGCGTTTATCATCCGCATCGCGCGGTTGATGGTCAGAGGCAATCGCATCAATGGTTCCATCAGCCAGTGCGGCCAGAATTCCCAACCGGTCGGCTTCCACCCGCAACGGCGGCGAAAACTTCGCATAAGTGCGGAAATCTCCAATCGCTGTCTCATTCAAATCAAAGTACGGCGGCGCTGTATCGCAGGTAACGTGGAGCCCTTTATCCTTGGCCTGGCGAATTAACCCACAGGCTTCGGCGGTGGTGATATGGGCAAAATGCACGGCTCCGCCGGTGAGTTCAGCCAGGCGAATATCGCGCGCCACCATGATCGCTTCCGCCGCCGCTGGAATGCCCGGCAATCCCATCATCGTGGCCCGCGCCCCCGAGGTTACCGCCCCGCCGGTCGCCAGTCCTGGGTCTTCGGGGTGTTGCACAATCCGCGCCCCAAAGCCGCTGGCATAGGCCAGTGCGTTGCGCATCAAACGAATGGAGGCCACAGCTTTGCGGCCATCTGTGAATGCCACAGCGCCCTCAGCCTTTAGCAGCCCATATTCCGCCAGCTCCTCACCTTTGCAACCGCGCGTGGCGGCGGCGTAAGGAATAAGCGAAACCGTACCAATTTCCTCGCCCCGCGCTCTGATAAACCGCACCAGCGCCGGGTCATCAATTGCGGGTTTCGTGTCTGGCAGCACCGCAATGCTGGTAATGCCACCCGCTGCCGCCGCCTGCGCCGCCGTGGCGATGGTCTCGCGGTACTCATACCCAGGCTCCCCCAGCGAGGCCCGCATATCAACCAGCCCCGGGCATAAAATGGCTCCATGCGCCTCAACAATCTCAGCCCCGTCCGGGTTGCCCAGCGAGGCGCCAAAATCAGCAATCTTGCCATCCTGCACCAGCAATTCGCCCGCCGTCAGACCATCCGGTGTCGCCAACCGCACCTTGCGGATCAGGGTGATCATATCGTGCCTCGCGCCAGCGTATCGAGCACCGCCATCCGCACCGCGACCCCCATTTCCACCTGTTCCTTGATCACGGAGCGCACCGCATCATCAGCCACCGCACTATCAATCTCAACGCCGCGATTCATTGGCCCTGGATGCATCACCAGCGCATCCGGTTTGGCGTGGCTGAGCTTCTCGGCGTTTAGCCCATAAAAGGCGAAAAACTCCCGCTCGCTCGGGATCAGCCCGGTATTCATCCGCTCTTTCTGCAACCGCAGCGCCATTACAATGTCAGCCCCGGCCAGCCCTTTGGCCATGTCGTTGTAAACGCTAACACCCAGCGCGCCGATTTCCGCCGGCATTAGGGTAGGGGGGGCAATAACCCGAACATGGTTCCCCATCATCGACAGCAATAGCATGTTGGAGCGTGCCACCCGCGAATGGGCAATATCCCCGCAAATCGCAATCGTCAGCCCATCCAGGCGGCCTTTGCGGCGGCGGATGGTCAGCGCATCCAGCAGCGCCTGGGTTGGGTGTTCATGTGTGCCATCACCGGCGTTGATCACCGAGGCGTCAACTTTTTGCGCCAGCAATGCAGGAGCACCAGACTGGTTATGCCGCACCACTAGCAAATCGCAGTTCATGGCGTTCAGCGTGGCGGCGGTGTCCAGCAGCGTCTCGCCCTTGGTGACCGAGGAGGTCGAGACCGACATATTGATCACATCCGCGCCGAGGCGTTTGCCGGCCAGCTCAAAGCTGGTGCGGGTGCGGGTGGAGTCCTCAAAAAACAGGTTAATCAGCGTTCGCCCGCGCAATAAATCACGCTGGGTTTTGCCCGACCGGTTCAATAAAACGTAATTTTCCGCCAGATCAAGCAGCGACGTAATGGCGGGCGGGTTGAGACCCTGAATGCCCAGAAGATGGCGGTTTGTCATTAAAACATGGTTAAACCACAAACCTCCCCGCGCTGGGAAGCCTCACGATAAAACTTACGCTTTTTGAAATAATTAGCCCGCCTATGGCTTAGCCGCTACGCAGGTGCCCCCACTTGCCGGTGCGGGGCCGCCTGAGCAAACGCCTCATGGCCCTGACAGGCGGCGAAAATCCGGTCGATGATCGGCGTATTGGGCACTTCCACCTTAAAAATCGGCATCACCACCTTGATGCTGGCGAGGCAGATATCGGCGATGGTGATGCTATCACCATGGCAGAACACCCCGGTCTCGGCTTCGGTGGCCAAACGCTGCTCGAACGCTTGCAAGCCGGTGCCAAACCAGTTGGTTCGCCACGCATGAATTTGCTCCGGCGAAAGCTGCAACACATTCGTGAGGTACTTTATCACCCGTGGCGTAATCAGCGGGTGGGTATCGGCCACCAGCATCGAAGCCAATGAGCGTACCCGGGCGCGCTCATGCACATCCTTTGGCATTATGGGCGGGGCAGGGTAAAGCTCATCGAGAAATTCCAAAATGGCCAGGGACTGCGTAAGCGGCGGCGTCGGCTTTTTGGCTTCACGGTCAATCACCGCCGGAATCGCGCCCAGCGGGTTGATTTCCAAAAACGCCGCACTGCGGTTTTCCCCGGCTTCCATATTCACAAACCGCTCGTCCGCCTTCACCCCTTTCAGGTTAAACGCCACGCGGGCGCGATAGGTCGCGGATGTTCGCCAGAATGCAAACATCTCAAAACGGGCGTCTATGGTCATGGCGTCAGTCTCCTGTTGGTCTGGCCTGAAGCTGAATGATATACGGGGGTGATTCAAGAGGCTTGTATAGGTATCCCCCCTATGCTATCATTCGTCATGGTTCATACAGTCCATGAAAAACAAAAGCTGCTGGCGCGGGTCAAGCGCATCAAAGGCCAGGTTGAAGCCATTGAGCGAGCACTTGAGGGTGAAGCCGGCTGTGAGCAGGTGCTGCACCTCATCGCAGGCTCCCGCGGCGCCATGACCGGCCTGATGGGCGAGATCATCGAGGACCATATCCGCAACCATTTGGTAGATGTCGAAAAATATCCTAACGCCCTGAATCACGGTGCCGCTGAGCAACTGCTCGACGTGGTCCGCACCTATCTGAAATGAGCCACCGATGAGCCAGCATACCCATGTCTTCCTCGGCGAAGGCCATGATGAGAACGCCAGCCGCACCTGGACCGTGATTTGGCTGTGCGGCGCCATGATGCTGCTGGAAATCATCGGCGGCATCTGGTTCGGCTCAATCGCGCTGGTGGCTGACGGTATGCATATGAGCACCCATGCGGGGGCACTGTTGCTGGCGGCTCTGGCCTATAAATATGCCCGTAAGCACGCTGATGACAGGCGGTTTTCCTTCGGTACTGGCAAAATGGGGGACCTTGCGGGCTTCACCAGCGCCATCATCCTGGCGATGATCTCGTTGCTGATCGGCTATGAAGCCATCAGCCGGATTTTTGCGCCAGTGCCGATTCATTTCGCTGAGGCAATCCCCATCGCGTTTCTCGGCCTTGGGGTAAATGTTGTTTCCGCCTGGCTGCTCAGCGGGGGCGGGCACCATCATCATGGCCACGGCCATGACCACGGGCATGACCACGCGCATCACCATGACCACAATGACTTCCAGACCATCACCACCACCAGCGGCACGTTGGCGCTTGAAATATTCGAGGACGGTGTGCCGCCGCGCTTGCGCCTAACCGCGCGAACCGGCGCGCTGCCCGCCGCCGCCAGCATTGAAACCATCCGTCCTGACGGTGGGCGGCAGGTATTCGCCATGCAGGCAAAGGCAGATTATCTGGAATCCGTCAAGGAAATTCCCGAGCCGCATGCTTTCGTGGCAGAGGTGATGGTTGATGGTGCCGCGCATCAGGCGCTGTTCGAGGAGCACGAGCACGCCACTGCCAAAACCGGGCGCGACAATAACATGCGGGCCGCCGTGGTGCATGTAATGGCCGATGCCGCCGTCTCGGTGCTTGTCATCATGGGGCTGATTTTGGCCAAACTATTTGGCTGGTTATGGATGGACCCGCTGGCCGGCATTATCGGTGCGCTGGTCATCGCAAGCTGGGCGCTTGGCTTGGTGCGCGATACTGGTGCCATATTGCTGGACATGACCCCTGACGCCGACATGGAGGCCAAAATTCGCCAGACCATTGAAAGCAAAGAAGATGGGGAAGGGGATACCCTAACTGACCTTCATCTCTGGCGCCTTGGCCCTGGCCACCTCGGCGCGATCATCAGCATTATCACACCCCACCCGCACGGCCCTGACCATTACCGTGCCAAGCTATCACGCTTCAAAGCGCTGTCACACCTGACAGTGGAAGTCCGGCAGAGCTAATTCCCTGTGTCACCTCGTCATACCCGCGCAGGCGGGTATCTTTTCGCCACCATCACCCATTTCAACCATTACCCATTTCAACAACAGTTGTATCCTCATCCATTTTAGCAACAGTTCTATCCTCGTCATACCCGCGAAGGCGGGTATCTTCTCACACATCCAATAATCGCAGAATCAATATTATGGAAAGTAATTTAGCAACCTTGTTTTTCCCAGCGCTAGGTTTCTGCCAGCGTTAGATATTCAGAGCGCGACGACCAAGCCATCAAACCCAGGCTCAACTCCCTTTGGCAGTTCTTTCAGCAATGTTTGGTAATCCATCGTTGGCCCCATGTGCGTTAAAATAGTGCGCACCGGCCTTAACTGGTTAACCCAACTTAAAACCCGCTCCAAATTTGCATGGGTTGGGTGTGGCTGGCCGTTGGTAAAACAATCAATCACCAGCACCTCAAGGCCCTGCAAAGCTGCCAATGCGGTCTCATCCAACCGCACCACATCGGTACAATAGGCAAAGCCGCCCACCCGCAACCCGAGCGTGGTGATGTAGCCATGGTCTTGCTCCAGCAACTGCACTGGGAGCGCCAAAATCTCCACCGTTTGTCCCGCCTCGATGGTCTGCGTGGCCAGCACCGGCCGGTAAAATCCGCTGCCGTTCCAGGGTTTGAAGGCATAGTCAAAGCGCTTCTCAAGGTCAGCAAACACCGCCTTGGTGGCGTAAGTCGGCATCGGTCCGCCCAGCAGCCGGTTGAGAATGCGAATTTCGTCCAGCCCGGCGATATGGTCAGCGTGGGCATGGGTGTAGAGCACCGCGTCGATGCCCGGAATTTTGCAATCAGTTAATTGCAACCGCAAATCTGGCCCGGTATCCACCAGTAGCCGTTTGCCCTCGGGGTTTTCAATCACGATGCTGGGCCGGGTGCGCCGGTTGCGCGGCTCGGTAGGGTCAAGCGTGCCCCAGTCACCAGCCCCATCCTCACCACCAATCTGCGGCGAGCCGGCGGAGCCGCCAACCCCCAGCAGCGTGACCCTAAGCATGTGCCAGCCGTGCCTTGGTGTATAATTTACGGAAATTATCAGTGGTCAGGGCCGCTATCGCCTCTGATGTTATGCCCTTCACCTCGGCCAGCACCTTGGCGGTATATTGTGTGTGGCCAGGCTCATTACGCTTGCCGCGGAACGGCACCGGTGCAAGGTAGGGCGAATCAGTTTCAACCAATAGCCGCTCAGGCGGCACCATCGCCGCGATATCCCGGATTTCCTGCGATTTCGGAAACGTCAAAATCCCCGAGAACGAAATATACCCCCCCATCGCAAGTGCTGCTTGCGCCAGCGCCCGCGATGATGAAAAGCAATGTAGCAGGAAGGCAAAATCCCCGCCCCCTGCCCGTTCCTCGGCCAATATGCGGGCAATATCGTCGTCAGCGTCGCGGGCATGAATCGCCAATGGTAACCCGGTGATTTGGGCGGCACGGATATGGGCGCGGAAATTCTCGGCCTGCGTGTCCTTCGGCGCTTTATCATAAAAATAATCCAGGCCGGACTCACCAATGCCAATCACCTTGGGGTGCGTGGTCATCTGTGCGATGATCTCCGGCGTTGCCACCGGCAATTCATCAGCCGCGTGGTTGGGGTGCACGCCAACGCAGCACCACACATTCGGGTCGGCTTGCGCCATCGCAATGGCTTGGCGCGACTGGCTGAGTGTCACGCCGATGGTGACCATCTCCATCACCCCAGCAGCTTTGGCGCGGGCGATGACATCTGGCCGCTCAGCCTCGGTGTAATAATCCAGATGACAATGAGAATCTATCAACATCAGTGTATTAAGCTGCTTTTTCAATGTAACGTGGGAAGATACCAAATGGTGCTGGTAACGCAGCACCCTCAACCATCGGCGTTTCCAGCGCTGCAATCTGCCTTGCATCCGCCGCCACGCCCATCTGGTCCAAAAGTGCCGCCATACTGCCTGGCATGTAAGGTTGCAGTAAAATCCCCACAGTCCGGATCGCTTCCAGCAGCACCCGCAGCACTGTGTTCATGCGCGCCGTATCGGTCTTTTTCAGCGCCCAGGGGGCTTGGTGGTCAATGTAGGCATTGGCGTTGCGGATCAGTTTCCACACATCTTCCAGCGCTTCATGGAATGCCAGACGGTCCAGAGCCTCGCGCAGCTTGCCCGTTAGTGCGGCGGCGGTGGCCAGCAACGCATGGTCAGCCTCATGTAAATCACCGCGCACCGGCACCATGCCGCCAGCGTTTTTGGCAATGAATGAGAGCGTACGCTGGGCCAAATTCCCCAGGTCATTGGCTAATTCCACATTCAACCGCGAAATCAACGATTGGCGCGAAAAATCCCCATCGCCGCCAAACGGCACTTCGCGCAGCAAAAAGAACCGCACGGCATCCACCCCAAACTCATCAACTAATGGCCGTACATCAATGAAATTGCCGAGCGATTTGCTCATTTTCTCGCCCTCAACCGTCCACCAGCCGTGCGAGAATATTTTTTTCGGCAGCGGCAAGCCTGCCGCCATTAAAAATGCGGGCCAATACACCGCATGAAACCGAATAATTTCCTTGCCCACCAGATGCACATCAGCCGGCCAGTATTTCAACCGCGCAGCGCCTTCATCCGGGTAGCCACAGGCGGTAAGGTAATTCATCAGCGCATCGAGCCACACATACATCACATGCGCATCATCACCCGGCACCGGAATGCCCCAGGAGAAGCTGGTGCGGCTGACCGAGAGGTCATTCAGCCCGCCTTTGACGAATGACAGAATTTCATTGCGCTTGGCGCTTGGCGCGATGAAGTTGGGGTTGGCTTCATAATAAGCCAAAAGCTGGTCCTGAAACGCGCTGAGCTTAAAAAAATATGAAGGCTCAACCACCCATTCCACCGCCGCACCTGAGGCTATGGCAACCCGCGACCCATCAGGTTTTAGGCTGGTCTCATCCGCGTCATAAAACGCCTCATCACGCACCGCGTACCAGCCCTCATACGCGCCCAGATAAATCGCCCCGGCATCCACCAGCCTTTGCCAAATCGCCTGACAGGAGCGTTTATGCCTGGGCTCGGTGGTGCGGATAAAATCATCATTTGAGATGTTCATCCGCGCTGCCATATCCTGAAAATCCGCTGAAACCCGGTCAGTAAAATGCTGCGGGTCAACCCCTGCCGCCCGCGCCGCGGATTCCACTTTTTGGCCGTGTTCATCGGTGCCGGTGAGGAAAAACACATCATACCCATCCAGCCGTTTAAACCGCGCCAGAACGTCAGCTGCGGTTGAAGTGTAGGCGTGGCCCAGGTGCGGCGCCCCATTGACGTAATAAATCGGCGTGGTGATGTAAAATGGCTTGCTCATAATCCGTGCAGTTGGCTCAGTGCTACGATGATCGCAGCACGCTTATCGAGGTTAAGGTTTTGCACGTCTCGTTCGAGCTTGCCAAATCCCTCCCACAAATCCACCGCCCGCCCTAAGGATGGCGCGTTGGCCCGCGCTGCCTGCCTGGTTGTGCTGGCCAGGCCGGTGCGCAGTAAATTCATAAAAACCTCATAACCATCCTCACTGCGCGCCACCGCATCCGCGATCGCCTGGGCGCGGGCCGGCGGCAATGCTGTGGCCAAAGCTTCATCCACCAGCCCGGCCATCGCTACCCCATCCTCGGCGGCCAGTGTCAAAGCGGTGCCAATGCTCCCCTCGCTTAACCGCGCCAGCCGGGCAACATCCACGCTGCTCAACGCCGGTGCATGTTGATGCAGCAATGTGGCCAGATCGTGCGCCGCCAGTGGGCCTAAATTCAGCGTTCGGCACCGGCTGCGCAGGGTTGGTAATAATCGCCCCGGTGCATGGCTTACCAGCAGCAAAATCGCGCGGCTCGGCGGTTCCTCCAGCAGTTTGAGCAAGGCATTGGCGGCATTGCGGTTCATCTCCTCCGCACCATCCACAATCACCACCCGCCAGCCGCCTTCTCCCGGCGTGAGGCGCAGGAATTTACCCACCTCCAGCACGGTGTCGATGACAATCTCGCTTTGCATCTTCTTGCGCTTCTCATCAAAGCGCCGCTCAATGGTCAGCAAATCCGAATGGGTGTTGGCTGCCACGCGCTTGAAGGTGGGATGGCTGGCAGGCAGCGCTAAATCCGCATCTGTTGCCCCAGCCAGCAGCCAGCGGGCAAAGCGGTAGGCCACTGTGGCCTTACCCACCCCCACCTGCCCGCCGATCAGCCAAGCATGATGCAACCGCCCGGATGTCGCGGCATCATGCAACGCAGCAACCGCTGACCCGTGGCCAATAAACGCCGGATTTTCACGCGGTGCGCTCACAGCCCCAACCGCTTGGTAACCAGTGCCGCCACGCTGCCAAACACTGCATCAGCATCGCCATTGGCATCCACCAGCACGCATCGCTCCGGTGCTGATAGCGCAATCGCGTGAAACCCGGCGCTAATCCGCGCCATGACATCAGCGCCCATCTGCTCATAGCGGTCAGCCGCGTTCCCGCGTGAAGCTAACCGATTTTTAGCTGTGAGTTCAAAGACTTCAAGAACAAATGTTAAGTCAGGTGTCAGCCCAACCAAATCGATCAATGTTGCTATCGCGTTTCGATCAACCCCCAGCCCATAGCCTTGATACGCCATGGTGGAATCATAAAACCGGTCACAAATTACCACCGCGCCGCGCGCCAGGGCCGGGTTTATCACCCGCGCCACATGGTCGGCCCTGGCGGCAAAATGCAGCAGCGTATCAGCCAACGGGGTTAGTACAGTCGCCGGGTTAAGCAGCAAACCCCGCACCGCCTCTGCCCCCGGCGTACCGCCCGGTTCACGTGTTAGCACAATTTCGCGGCCATTTGTTTGCATTGAGGCCGCCAGACGCCGCGCCACGGTTGATTTACCTGCCCCCTCGCCACCCTCAAACGTGATAAAAACGCCCCTCACCGAACGATGATTTCAGGCCCCGCCACACCATCCTGCAACACCTGCTGGCGTGCGGCGTCAGCGTCGGAGACGTTCTCATACGGGCCAATGCGTACCGCATACAAAGTACGGTCACCGCCAAACACCGGCACGGTGCGGGCTGGTAAGCCACCCAACTGGTTCATCACCCGGTGCGCATCATAGGCCCGGCCAAACCCCGGTATCTGCACAAACAGCGGCCCCGGCTCAGGGTTCCCCGCACTCACCCGGCCCGATAATTGGCCAGGGTCAGTGGCTGCCACGGCCTGATCCTGCGGCGTGAGATTTTGTGTCACACCGCCGCTTGCTGCCCCCGGCGGCCCCAGGCTTTGCGCGGTTATCCCCGCCATTGGCGCGGCAGTCATGTGCGGCCCCTCACCCAAGGTGGCATCAAGTGCGGCGGTTTGCTGGCTGTTCAGTACCACCTCAACCTCCACTGGCCCACTGCTTGGAAACCCCAGCAGGCTTGCCACCTTCGGCGTTACCGCCAGCACCCGGCCGGGGTCATCCGGCCCGCGTTCATTCACCCGCACATCCATGCTCTCACCATTTTGCAGATTGGTCACGGTCACGATGGCGGGTAATTGCAGCACCGGGCTGTCCGCTGCCAGCGCATCCGGGTCATAAATCTCGTTATTGGCAGTGGTGGGCGACGTATGGTCGGTAATAACTGTTGCCAGCCCGGTCACGTCATAGTTGGCAAACGCTCGCGGGTAAAGCCACTCGCCCTGCGACTGATAGCCATCCCCCACAACAAATTTCGGCGGCTCCGGTGGTAGTGGGGGCTGTCGATGCACGCATCCTGACAACGCCACAATCAGCCCCAGCAATACCCGATTCAGCGTCATGACAACGCCATGCGGCCAAGGGCTCCCACCGCCAAAGCGTAAAAATCTGAGGGGTTGTAACGGCGGATCACGCTAAAATTCGGGAACACCAGAAACGCCTGCCCGCCAGCGCCATCGGGCAGCAGCAACGCCGCTGGCATTTCATTGCTCAGTCGTGGCGCACCGGGCAATCGTTGCACCCCGCGGCTGGTCCAATAACCAATGGTGCGTTGATTTTGGCGGCCGGTCATCGCCAGGTTGATCCCCGGTGGCACTAAAACTGACTCGCTGGAAGGCTCATCGGGGCGCCATCCGTCTTTTGCCAAATAATTCGCCATCGAGGCCAGAGTATCGGCGTCGCTGGACCAGATATCCGGGCGACCATCGCCTGAAAACGCCACGGCGGTTGATAAATACACGCTCGGCATGAATTGCGGTTGCCCCATTGCTCCGGCGTAGGAGCCGATGAGCTTATCCGCCGGCGCCTGCCCGGCCGCAATAATCTTCATTGCCGCAATGGCCTCGCCGCCGAAATATGAACTCTGGCGGTCCCAGGCCAGCGTCACCAGCGCGTCAATCACGCCGAAGTCACCCTGGGTTTTGCCATAGTTGGTCTCAATGCCCCAAATGCCCATCAGCACGCCAGAAGCCACACCGAACCGGCTGGTCACCGCCGCCAGTAAATTTGCGGCCTCAGCGGCCTTCGCCTGCCCCGCAGCTACCCGCGCCTGATTTAGCACATGTGAACTATAGGTCTCCCAGGTCTCGGTGAATTCCGGCTGATGCTTGTCCAGCCGCAGAACATCGGCATTCGGCACCAATGCCCCGGTGGTTTGTGTAATAACATCCCGTGGGATACCCGCCGCCGCCGCCCTGGCCTGCAAACCCGCCAGATAACTGGCAAAATCCCTGGCCCGTGCCGCCATCGGCAACAGCGAAGCCGCGATACCTGTCGCTAGAAATATCCGTCTATCCATATGTTGATATTGCCACGCCAAACACCAGCACCGCAACCGCGTTGCGTGTTATAACGCGGTAAGGCAAATACATCGTCGGGCTTGGCGAGCCGGCCTAAAATCGCGCTGACTAGAACCGCGCTGAAATGGTTACCGAGCCGTACTGGAAGGCCGGCGCCGCGCCGTGGAATTCCGGCGTGGTAAAAATTTCGGTGGCGCTGATGCGTAAGCCGTAAAGGATGATTGCCAACCCCACCTCGGCGTCGCCTTGCAACGGCACCAGCCCAACACCCCGGCTGGACTGGAAATTATTGCCCTGCACCAGGGTATCATGCGCCACCATCCGGCCCGAGATGCCGCCAAACACGTACCAGACGAACGGCTGGGTCGGCGTATAGGCCTCGGTTCCGCTCATCACCGGCCCGATCACCGAGGGGCCAAAATCCGAATCCAACCCGGAGCCGAGCCGGACAATACTACCCACTTGCCCGTAAATTTCGGTGCTGCCTAACTGCGCCGAGGCTTGCGAGAGCATTTGCAGCGTCAACCCGCCTTGGTCGAATTTCGCAAGATCATAACGCCAGGTCCGGCTGGCCATAAAATCCAATGTCGGCTCATTACGAAGCTGGTGGCTCCAGCCTTTGGAACTTGGGTTACCAATCAAGGAATGGAAGCCATTTTGCACCGGCTGGCCGAGTGCGGCGGGGCCAATCATACCGATGCTCGCCTGCAGCACGCTGCGGGTGTTGCTGGTGTCCTGAATAATCGCCCCATTCAGCGTCAAATGTCCGGCGTAAGGGCGGTCTTGCGGGTTCGGGTTCAGCGCCTGGGTATTAACCGGCGTGTAAATTACCTGTTGCAGGTTTATCTCAAGCCGCTGGGCACCGCTGCTAAACACCGTATGCCCGAGCGCTGCGATCGGCGAAGGCAATGAACCTGTGGGGCCAACATAACCCAGACTAAAGCCATTGGTGTAATAACGGTCCGTTCCAGGCAGCGAATAAGCGTCGTTCTCGGTCTGCAACGTCAGAATCGTTGCAGGGTCATTCAGCGGGTCAGCCGCATGAGCTACCGGAATTTCGCCCAGCAAAAACATCGGGACCAAAGCAGCCGCGCCGATTAGAAATTTCATGCCGCCCGGTCCTTAATGTCAGGAGATAAAGAATTATTAACACTTGTTGATGTGGTGCGCCAACTTCAATATTTAAGACCAGCAACGCCGCCGCGATACGAATCCCGCTAAAGCCGGGGTGTGCAGGCGGCCAGGTCGATCAGACGTTCCAAAACTTCTGGCTCCTGGGCCCCAGCAATTGCCTGATCCCCATCAATCAAAAAGCACGGCACGCCATTGATGCCCAGACGGTGCGCGTGCAGATTTTCCGCATGCACAAACTCGATACCCTCGCCCGAGGTCAGGAATTTGCGAATCGTGATAGGGTCCAGCCCTTGGGCAGCGGCGATGGCGGTAAGAATATCGGTATTCCCAATGTCCAACCCTTCAATAAAATGCGCCCGGAAGATCAGATGCACCAGCGAATTGGCAATCCCGAGCGGGGCAATATGGCGTACCAGACGGTGTGCATCGACGCTGCTGGGGGTCCGCCGGATGTTGCTGAAATTAAATATAATGCCCTCAGCAGCAGCAATTTCAGTAATTGAGGAATACAGGCGCTTGGCGCGGTCCTCGGCGCCAAACTTGCGCACCATATAATCAGTGCGCGACATGCCTTGCCGTGGCATATCAGGGTTCAGCAAAAATGGCCGCCATGTGAGATCAATTGATAAATCAGGCCGCCGCGCCAGCAGGAACGCCAGCCGTTGGATGCCAAGGTAGCACCAGGGGCAAACGAAATCGAACACCACCTCGATGGATAACCGGCCCGGACGATGCGCTAGTACGTTCATTGAGACAACTCATAGCGGATTATCAGCCGGGCTGCGAGCTTATCCTTGCGCCGGTTTTACCGCAGCAGCCAAGCGGTTTATACTGCCTTATCCTAAGGAGACCGACATTGAAGCTCACCCCCCTGCTGGCTGGAATCCTGTTGACCACCGGCTTTGCCGCCGCCGCCTTGGCCGGCCCGCAACCAAACCCGCCGCCCTCCGGCGTGGTGGTGCATTTATTCGGCGCGGACTCCGTCATGTCGAACGTGCTGCCGACCAGCGCAGCCACCGCGCTGGGCGCGACATCCAGCGCGTCACCGGGAACGCCGGCGGCTGAACCGACGCTGGGTGACATTGCGCACCAGATGTTCGTGGTGGGTGACCCGGAGCACCCACCCAAACCAGCGCCCGGTAAAACCCAGCCCGCCCCTACTAATTAGCCAGCGGCGCGCAATTCACCTGCTTTTTTTTCCAGACGTTTGGCCATTTCGTCCATGTGCCAAGCCTGCACCTCGTTGAACGTGACATAGCCGCGTTTGGCGGTGTCAATCTCGGCAAAATGCTTCACCACCGGCTTCAAGTCGGCAGCCGTGGCCTGTGCCAGCGTTAAGTGCCCATCATGGGTGGTATTGGCGGCGTTAAATCGGTCATGCATTTTCTGGTCCATCGCCATGTGCCTATGGTCCCCATGACCGGGCGCAACGGGTGCGCCAAGCGGTGTGCCGGGCGGTGCGCCACCCGGGCCTTGCATGGTGGAGGGCGGGTTGGGCGCGGACTGGGCCAGCGCCATGCCTGGGACGATCAAGGTAGCGAGCAACGGTATAAAAATAAAACGGCGCATTTAAACCTCCATTACTGAAAGTTCTATGTGCGCCGTCTTTGTAACAGCCGGTTGCCCGGCGGGTAACGTTAATTAACGGGAGTAGAATTCCACCACTAAATTCGGGTCCATCTGCACCGGATAGGGCACATCAGCCAGCTTTGGGGCCCGCAGGAACTTGCCCTTCATGGCGCGGTGATCAACTTCCATATATTCCGGGATGTCGCGCTCGGTGCTCTGGGCGGCGTCTAAAACCACAGCGATCTGCTTGGATTTCTCACGCACTTCAATCTCGTCACCATCCTTCACCAGGAACGACGGGATATTCACCTTCTGGCCGTTGACCATCACATGGCCATGGCTGACGAACTGGCGGGCCGCAAACGGGGTGACCGCGAATTTCATCCGGTAGATCACCGCATCCAGGCGGCGCTCGAGGATTTCGATGAGGTTTTCAGAAGTGTCACCCTTACGGCGCACCGCTTCCTCATAATATTTGTAGAAGGATTTTTCGGAAATATTGCCGTAATAGCCCTTCAGCTTCTGCTTCGCCATCAACTGCACGCCGTAATCGGACGGCTTCTTGCGGCGCTGGCCATGCTGGCCCGGCCCGTATTCGCGCTTGTTCACCGGCGATTTGGCGCGGCCCCACAAATTAGCGCCCAAACGGCGGTTAATTTTATACTTACTCTCAGTGCGCTTGGTCATGGCGCATACCCTTTCTTGTTAAAATTCCGCCAGTAGTCTCCCTTTGTTTCATAAAGAACAAAAGGAGCGGGCGCAGGCGACCACCGCCTGTCCACGTTCCCGGCAACGAAAGCCGCAATTATGAGGCTTGGCCTCTCAAGTCAATGGCCCGCTTCACGGCGAAAGCCTGACTACCCTACATTAACTCAAGCAAAACTGACCTTACTCTACGGCGCAACCCAGGACTGAATCACCGCCGCTAGCGCAAGCGTTAGGCCGTGCCGGGGCGGTTCGTGCAAATACAACTCGGCGCTGGCACCCATCCATATCCCCTGATCATCCGCAGCCTGCTCATACCACCCCTGCCCCAGCCCGGTCTGGCTGGGCAGCCTAGCCAGACAAATTCCCAGTTGCCGCCTGTCCTCGGAGTCTGGGTCGGTATCAGCCGGGGCAGCGCTGCGGGTTACCAGGGCCAGCTTGCCCGCCGCCCGGTTGATAGGGAACGCCGCAATCCGCTGCCCGCGCCGCCAGCCAAAGCACGGCAGCAGCGATTGCTGCCCGGCGATGCCGCGCAGCCCGGCGTGGTAAGTGAGGCAAAACCCGGCCTGTAGCGCGATATCATGCAGCCTGCGCCGGATTTTTGCCAATTCTGGCCCCTTGGTGACCAGCGGGGCGCAAGGTACTCGGCCTGAGCCGCGCTCACCAAGCTCATGATACAGCGCGCCGCGGTTGCCGGTATCAAGATAACTCTCCGCCGCCATGCCGTCGGCCAGCAGAAGATCGTGCCGGTCCAACTCGATATGGTAATAGGTCACTGCTGCCTGTGGCGTTTCGGTAATGGTAGCACCGTTTACCAAATGGCACGCTGGCACCAGCACGCCTTGCAAATACACCGCGTGCAACGGTGATAAATACACTGGCCGGGCTGGCACGCCCGGCCCCAACGCGCCAGCTGCAAAGCGTACCGGGCTGGCCGCCGGTTTGCCGCCGAGATCAAGTGTTCGCCAGCCAACCCAGCATACCCGGCGGCGCACGCCATTCAGGGTGATGATCGGGTCATTCGGCTTGAACGCCTCCACCGGCTTGTAGCCGTTCGGCGTCAGCAGCCTGGTGCCGCGCTTGAAGCAAGGCATGTCACCGCCCAGTGTGATCAGCGTGCCGCCATGACCATCGGAGAGTAGTTGCACCCCCGGCTGGCTCGCCGCCACGCTTAATGCAAAGCTGCCAAGTGCTATGCCATTGGCATCGCTGGCGCTGATTGTGCCGCCGCTAAAACTCACCAGCGATGGTGCCACGCCGACAAGATCAATCGCGTCATGGTCCAGCATATTGGCTACCGCACCACTGAACTGCGCAACATCATTGATCGTCAGTTCGGCGCTGCCGCCGGTGAAATCAATTGTGCCGCCGCTAAACCCGTGTGCCACATCCAGCGCCGAAAACCCGGATATCACGATCACACTGCCGTCGCTCAAGCTGATGTTATCCGCCAGTAGCAAATTGCCGCCGGCTTGAATCTCGCCCCCCAGCAAGCTGATACTTCCCAGTCCGCCAGCCTGCCCGACCATGCCGCTGCCGCTCAGCATGGCCCCCGCCAGCAGCGTCACTGAGGGGCTGAATAAACGACCGCCCGCCAGTGTGATGCTGCCCTGCGAGATGAGCGCACCACTCAACGACATTTCCCCGGCCAGAGTGATGAGCCCGCTGTTTTGCTGCAACGATGCCGCTTGCAAAACCGCCCCCGGCCCCACCAGCAGCGTGCCCGATTGCGCCACCCCGCCGCTGAGCGCGAGGGTGGCGGTGCCGCCGAGGTCAATAGCGCCCGGCAGAGACAGGCTGGTGCCGCTCAGCACCGCCTGATCGAAAATATTCAGCACGCCAAAATCGCTCAGCGTCCCGACACTCACCAGCGCTGCACCCTCACCGCTTAGCGTGCCAAAGCTGCTGATATTTGAAGCCACCAGGCTGCCGGTGACCACCACAGCCGCGCCGGGGGCCACAGCCAAGGTTCCGGCAATATCAATGGCGCCAGCAATATCCATCCCGCTGGCGGCACCGAGCGTGACATTGCCATCAGCCACAAAATAGCTGGTCAGAACACTTAGCGAGCCGCTCCCCGTTGAATCGCCAATCGTAACGTTTTCCCGCAGCGTGACGTTGGCACCGGCATCGAACAGCGCATTACCACCGCCATCCACCAGCAACGCGGTGCCGGATAGCCCATCCACCATCAGCACACTGGCAATATCCTTGGTACCGGTAATGATTATTTCCCCTGGAGCAGCCTGCCCCTGGATGGGTGTCATTACCTGATCATTGAATACTGAGACCTGCCCGGCATCGCCGAAAAATCCGGTCACCGTGCCGCCGGCATTATTCATCATCACCGGCACCGTAGTATTCAGCCCCGGTAACAAAGCGCTGTTGCTGCTGATGGTGAGCACATCGGCTACCGCCCCGGCTTTTGCCGTATAATTCAACCCGGCCAGATCAGCGTTCAGCGCCGTGGGGTTGGCCGCGATAAATGTCATCTGCGCCGCCGCCGTGCCGTTCGTTTCGCTCAGGACCCCGTTGGCAACTGCCAGCGTGAGTGAAATGCTCTGGCCGCTCCAACCGCGCAGCAATACGTCAAAGCCTAAAAGCGGCTGCGCCACGCCCGGCTGCGCCACAATCGCCGCTGAAGCCGCGCTTAATCCATTAATAAAAATATCCGCGCTGGCATTTCGCAGGCTAACTTCACCGTCGCCTTGCGCATCAACCCCCACAAACAACGATGCGCCCACCGGATAAGCGGCGTTGATGGTGAAAGATTGCGTAACCCCTTGCGCATCGGTTCCGGCAACGACAAAATTATTAGCGGTGATGTTAAACAAAGACAGCCCGTTCAACCCAGGAAAAATCAGCCGGTCACCTGGCGCGAAGTTCAGAATTTTGCCCGAAAATACCGCCGGGCTGGTTATCACAATCACCCCGCCGGTCTGCGCCAGCGTATCAGCATAGGCACCGGTGAATGTTGCAGCACCGCTATCATTCAGAAAATTAAGTACCGCTGGTGATGCCACCGTCAGCGGGGTGGTGCTGAACACCCCGTATAACGGATCCAATGGCCCAAGTGCCAGCACCCCACCGGCGGCGACATCGAGCGTGGTGCCTATAATATCGCCCGCCGCGATCACGATGGTCTCACCGCCGCCCGCCAGAATTTCACCGGCCCCGCTGATCAACCCGGCCTCGCTGAAATTACCGGCCACCAGTTCGCCCGAGCCGGTTAACACAGCACCCGCCGCCAGTGACAAGGCCGCAACGTAGTTCGTGCCGATGGCTGTCCCTGCCTCAAACGTACCGGCAAAGTCCAGCAGCGCGCCGCTACCCAGTGACACCAGCCCCGCCACGCTGGCACTGCCTGACACAATCAGCGTCCCTGCCTCGCTGAATGATGCTGCCCCGAGCTGGCCGAAATCATACGAGGTGCCACCCAGGACGAGCTGGTTATATGGCATCTGCAAGGCCGCATCTGGGGTGATTATCACTGAACCAGCGCCGCCGATGCCACCGATGTCACTGACGGTTTGCGTCACTTGCAGGGTGCTGCCCAGGCTGAGCATGCTCACCCCCAATATCGCGGTGTCCGCACCGCTATTAATGGTGCTGAGCGGCCCCGGCACGCCGGTGACATCAAGCGTGATGTTGCCGGACGTGACAGCACTCCCAAGCGGCCCCGCCACATCGCGCGCCGCATAGGCCAGCCCGGTGATGGCGGCTGGCCCGGCCCATTGCAGGCCGGCCAGCAATATATTCACCGCTGTCAACTGAGTGGCGGTAAAGTTAAGTATAATTTGGTTTGTTCCAACGCCGCTTGCACTAATGCCACTTTGCAGCGAGAGGCCCGGGAGCAGCAGCACGCCAGAGGCGGCACTCAGCGTCACCGCCAGGCTCTCGCTATTGCCCTGCCCGGCCGCCGCCAGCGCACTGGCCGCCGGGTTTGCAAGCACCAGCCCGCTGATCGGATCTACCGTGTAGGATACCAAATTCATACTGGTGGGCGGTGCTACAAACGCTGCCCCCACCGCCGGAATAACATTGACCGCTATATCCGTTGTGGCACTCAGCAAAGCCGGATCATTGGCGATGATCAGCAACGTATCTGGCACGGTCTCCCGATCCTGCAAGCTTGCCAAGGCGGCATTTACTTGCGCCAGACTGCCGGCAATGCTGAGCGTATTGGCGACACTGCTGATTGTGGCGCCGCTGGCGGAACTAGCGCTCAGCCGTGCCGCGCTGTTCCCTGCAATGATCGTGACGCTAATGATGCCGCCGGATGAGTCCAGCAGACTTAACGGTGCCGGATCACTCGTGCTGGTCACACTGCCAAGCAGTGCCACCGTGGCGGGGGCAATGATGTCGATCCGGTTGGTCACTGGGAAGAGAGTGATACAACCAAATCCACTTCGTCAATTCATCAACACAACTTTAAATTAATCAAGATGAATTGACCGCCATCAAACTTATGTGCGCTGCCAGGCTGTAGCATCACCGGCCCGCCTGTGCTTTTGGACGTAATATGAATGTTAATATTGTCTGGTTCAAAAACGATCTTCGGCTGGCTGATAACCCGGCCCTCCACGCCGCGTTGCAATCAGCTGAACGTATTCTGCCAGTGTTTGTGCTGGATGATCATATGCCGGCCATTGAAACGCCCGGCGGTGCCAGCCGATGGTGGCTGCACCATTCGCTCAGCGCGCTGGCCGCCGATCTACGTGTAATTGGTGCGGAGCTGGTGCTGCGCCGGGGCGAGGCCAGCCACATTATTCCGGCCTTGGCCTTGGAAACCGGGGCCAGCGCCGTGCATACCGCCCGCGCCCATGAACCGGCGATGCGGGCCGTTGACAAACAAGTGGCCACGGCACTGCAAGTCCATAAAATAGAATTTCATCGCCACCTGTCAGCTGCGCTATTCGCGCCGGAGCGGATCACCACCAAAACCGGCGGCGTTTACGGGGTTTACACGCCATTTTCCCGCGCTTGTTTTGACGCCGGCGTCTCGGAGGATGAACTGCCCGTCCCCACCAATATTCCTGGCGTGCGCAATATCGCCAGCGATGATTTATCAAGCTGGGCGCTACTGCCCACCCAACCCGACTGGGCACAGGCATTCCCTGCCTCCTGGCAACCCGGCGAGGCTGGGGCGCACCAGAAGCTTGCCGCTTTCCTGCAAACCGCCGTCGGGCCTTACGCCGACGCCCGCAACCTGCCCGGCCAGCCTGGCACCTCGCGTTTGTCACCGCATCTGCATTTTGGCGAAATCTCACCGCGGACCGTATGGAACCGTGCGGTCCACGCCAAAGGCCAGGGCGTGCAAACTTATCTAAAGGAGCTACTCTGGCGCGAGTTTTCAATGTATCTGCTTTGGCACCATCCCAACCTCGCCAGTGTGCCGATTCGCTCCGAATTTGCCAATTTCCCATGGGCTGATGATCGTGCCGGTTTGCGTGCCTGGCAGCGCGGCCAGACCGGCATTCCGATCGTTGACGCCGGGATGCGCGAACTCTGGCAAACCGGCTGGATGCATAACCGGGTGCGCATGATTGTCGCCTCGTTCCTGGTTAAGCATTTGTTAATACCCTGGCAGGTGGGCGAGGCGTGGTTCTGGGACACGCTGGTCGATGCCGACTTGGCCGCCAACGCAGCCTCCTGGCAATGGGTGGCCGGCTGCGGCGCCGATGCCGCGCCGTATTTCCGAATTTTCAATCCGGTGCTGCAAGGACAAAAATTCGATGCCGATGGCACCTATGTGCGTCGCTACATTCCCGAGCTCGCGGCGCTGCCGAACCAATATATCCACGCCCCATGGGACGCACCGGAAATTATTCTCACAAGCGCTCGCGTAACACTGGGCCGGACCTATCCAAAGCCGTTAATAACGCTTACCCAAGGTAGGGAACGAGCACTTGCCGCCTACCGGCAGATTTCGAAATCGGGACAGCATGACTGAAGTAAAGCCTAAAATCGCCGTGATTGGCGCTGGCATTTCCGGCCTTTCAGCGGCCTGGCTGCTGCGTGACAAATTTGATGTCACTCTCTACGAGTCGGAATCCCGCGCCGGCGGCCATGCGGATACGCAATTGGTAACATTGGATGGCGAAACCGTGCCGGTGGATACCGGCTTCATCGTGTTCAATAATGTCAACTACCAAAATCTTGTTGGTTTTTTCGAGCATCTTGGCATTGCAACGCATGATAGCAACATGTCGTTTGGGGTTTCCAAGGATAATGGGGCGTTTGAATACGCTGGCGGCGAGTTTAAGCAATTGTTTGCCCAACCCACTAATTTACTGAAACCGCGCTTCTGGCGATTGCTGCGCGATATTATGCGTTTCAATCGTGCCGCACCCGCACTGCTTGAGACAACTTCCGAGCTGAGCCTTGGCGAGTACCTCACCCGTAACAATTATTCCACCGCCTTTATCGAAGATTACATCCTACCGATGGGCGCTGCCATCTGGTCGTCCTCGGTGGAGGGCATGAAGGCGTTTCCGGCGCGAGGTTTCATCCGGTTCTTCGTCAATCATGGGCTGTTGAAATTCACGGACCGCCCGCAGTGGCGCACGGTCACCGGCGGCTCAAAGGTTTATGTCGAGCGGGTTCTGCGCGACCTTGCCGATGTCAAACTTGACTCCGCGGTGCGGCAAGTCTCCCGCAGCGATGCCGGCGTGATTGTCGAATCGCTGGCTGGACGTGAGACTTTCGCGCATGTCGTGTTCGCCTGCCATGCTGATCAGGCACTGGCGATGATCGACAGGCCGGAGCCTGAGGAGTCGCTCATTCTGGGCGCGATCAAATTTCAGAACAACATCGCCATTTTACATCAGGACGCCAAGCTAATGCCAAAGCGCAAGCTGGCCTGGTCATCCTGGAACTATCTGAGCTACGCCAAGGATGATCAGTGCCATGCTGTGTGCCTGACCTACTGGATGAACCTGCTGCAAGGAATGCACACCAAGTTGCCTTTGCTGGTCAGCCTGAATCCTTTAATATCGATCGATTCCGATAAAATCCTGCTGCGCAAAGTCTATCGCCATCCACAGTTCAACGCCGCTGCCATGCAGGCGCAAGAAGACTTACCGAAACTCCAGGGGGCTGACCGGCTGTGGTTTGCGGGTGCTTGGACCTGCTGGGGCTTCCATGAAGATGGCATCGCCTCCGCAGTGCGAATTGCCAATGCTTTGGGGGTGCAGGCACCTTGGCAAAGGTCCTGACGGCGCCAGCCACACTTTATGTCGGCCGGGTGGCGCATATCCGCCACACGCCGTTTCGCTATCGGTTTGATTACCGGATGTTTATGTTCGCGGTTGACCTTGACCGCATTGATGAGGTTGCCGCTGCCAGCCGGGTTTTCAAGCACAACAAGCCTGGCCTGACCGCCATTGCTGACCGCGATCACGGCTTTCGTGATGGCCGCTCGCTGCGGGCTTTCGTTGAGGACGCGCTGGCCCAGCAGAACATGCAGAGCTTCGGTGCTCGGATTACTTTCATCACCATACCGCGTCTGCTCGGTTATGCCTTCAACCCCATCAGTTTTTATTACTGCTACGATGCCGAGGGCCGCCTTGGCGCGGTGCTGCATCAGGTGAAAAACACCTTCGGCTGCCAAATCGGCTACTTATTGCCAGTGCATGGCACCGGCATCATCCGCCAGTCCACGGTTAAACGCATGTATGTCTCACCATTTTTTGATATGCAGGGCGGCTACCGTTTTGCTCTCTCCCCGCCTGCGGATAAACTTACCGTGTCAATCCAGTACGGCGAGGCGGCGCAGAAGCGGATGACCGCCACGATGGTTTTGAACGCGCGAGCGTTCACAGATGCGTCAATCCTGAGTTTACTGGCCAAAATGCCGTTCGCGCCAATGAAAGTGATGATGGCGATTCACTGGCAGGCCCTAAAGCTTTACCTGCGCGGTGCCAAGTTCCATCCAGTACCGCCAATCAATCGCGAAACGATCATCGCCGGAGAGGGTAAATGACTGAGACGACGACCGCTAACGCCATGACCAATTTTCCCCTGGCCAAACCCCGGGACCGCCGCTTGCAACTGGCTCTGCAATTTGCCCGCCTGCTGCGCGCTGGGCGGCTGAACCTGGTTCTACCCAATGGCAGCACGCATCATTTTGAAGGCTCCGAACCCGGCCCAACCGCCACCATGCTGCTGCGTGACCCCCGCATGATCACCAAGCTCGTGTTTGGCGGCTGCCTTGGCCTCTCGGAAGCCTATATGGACGGCATGTGGGACAGCCCCAACCTTACTGACGTATTGCGGCTCGGCACCGCCAATGAGCAAGCCTTTGAGGCTATGCTGCGCGGCAAAAATTGGGCTCGGTTTGCCTCCTGGATGATGCATAAACTGCGCCCCAACACCCGCAAGGGTTCGCGCAAAAATATCGCCGAGCATTACGACCTTGGCAATGATTTTTATGCGCAGTGGCTTGATGGCTCGATGACCTACTCCGCCGCCCTGTTCAGCAATGGCGAGAATGATTTGCAAGCCGCCCAAGTTGAAAAATATCGCCGCCTTTGCCGTGCGCTGGACATTCAACCCGGCATGAGCGTGTTGGAAATCGGCTGCGGCTGGGGCGGTTTTGCTGAGGTGGCTGCTGGTGAATTTGGCGCCATTGTCACCGGCATCACGCTCTCAACCGAGCAGCTTATTTTCGCGCAGGAGCGCATGATAAAGGCTGGACTGGCCGATAAAGTGACCCTTAAATTGGAAGACTACCGCGACACCACAGGCCATTTTGACCGTGTTGCCTCCATTGAGATGTTTGAAGCCGTAGGAGAAGCATACTGGCCGGTGTATTTCCAGACCGTGCGCGACCGTCTTCGCCCCGGCGGCCAGGCGGGCATACAGGTTATTACGATCGCAGATAGGTTTTTCGCCGACTACCGCATGACCGCCGATTTCATTCAGCGCTATGTGTTCCCAGGCGGCATGTTGCCCTCCCCCACCCGGCTGCGTGAGGAAATTGCTGCCGCAGGTATGCATTTACATGATAGTTTCTGGTTTGGCCGTGACTATGCTGAAACCCTCAGCCGCTGGCAGGCCAGCTTCCAGGCGGCGTGGGATAAAATTGCCGGACTTTCTTCGCAATATGACGAACGTTTTAAGCGTTTGTGGGAGTTTTATCTAGGCTATTGCGAAGTTGGCTTTGAAGCCGGCTGGACGGATGTCAGCCAGATCGTGATTCGCCGCGCCTGAAGCAAGACAGGTTTTGGTTGAAATGGAGCTTCTCTGATGACGCCTGACCAAAGCGCGGCGGCACCTCTGCGCTGGCGGACATTGCTGATCTATGCGGCACCTGCGCTGCCGCTTGGGATGCTAGGGTTGCCGCTGCTGGTTATATTGCCAAACTTCTGGGCCGGGCCGATGGGCATGAACCTTGCTACCGTAGGTTTTGTGCTCACCTTAGTCCGCGTGATGGACGCGGTGTTCGACCCCACCATAGGCCGCTTGTCAGACATGAGCCGCTCGCGCTTTGGCCGCCGCAAACCCTTCATAGCCGTTGCTATTCCCGTCGCGGTGGTGGGCGCTGTTGGGCTGTTCTTCCCGCCGCTGCATGCGGGTGTGGTGTGGCTGTTTATTTTCAACGCCCTGGTCACCTGGGGCTGGACCATGATCTCGCTGCCTTATTGGGCCTGGGGGGCTGAACTCTCTGATGAATATAAAGAGCGCCAGCGCATCACCAGCTTTCGCGAAGGTGGCACCATCATCGGAATTCTCATCTCGGCACTGGCCCCGGTGGTGCTCGGCATCACCAGCCCTGAAGGTGAAGCGCATCTGTTGGTTATCCTTACAATCGGCCTGGCGTCGCCCTTCGTGCTGGCCGCCTTGCTCATGGTGCCTGACCCCTTACCGGCCCAGATCGAAAAGCCGGTGGGTCTGGCGGCGGCGTTAAAGGTGGCGGCAGCCAACGCGCCGTTTCGCAAGCTAATTTTCGCCTGGCTGATCAATGGCCTTGCCAACGGCCTGCCAGCGGTATTGTTTTTAATGGTCTGCACCCAGTATCTTAACGCTCCGGCTGCCCAAGGGCCCTTACTGCTGGTATATTTTGCCTCCGGCGTGCTGGCCGTGCCGCTCTGGCTTTGGCTGGCGGTGCGCATTGGCAAACACCGCGCCTGGATCACCTCGCTGTTGGTCACCGCCTTCGCCTTTTCGTTTGTCCCGCTGGTTCCGCATATTGGCCTGTGGTTTTTTGGCCTGATCAGCGTGTTCACCGGCTCCGGTCTGGGGGCTGACTTTACCATCCCGCCGGCGATCCAGGCTGATGTGGTTGACCTTGATGAACTGCAAAGCGGCGAGCGCCGTGCTGGATTGTTCTTTGCCGCCTCGACCATGGCACAGAAGGCCGGCAATGCGCTGGCGGTTGGCATCGCCTTCCCGCTCCTGCAATTGGTGGGTTTTACCACCCATGCGGCAAATGGCCCCTTTCAAAAAGCCGCGTTACTCATCATGTATTGTGGTATGCCGAGTGCTCTGAAACTCATCTGTGCCCTGATCCTGCGTGGTTTCCCCCTCGACGAGCACGAGCAGCACCGGCTGCGTGCCGAAATTTCGCTAAGGCAGACCAAAGCCGCATGATCCCTGAAGGCCGCGGTTTGCGCATTATCGGCGATGTTCATGGCGACACCAAAGCTTTCGCGATCGCCGCCGAAACTGATTTGTTCGTTATTCAGTTAGGCGATCTGGTTGATGACGGCCCAGACACCCCAGGCACGCTCGACATCATGTTCCGCCTGCTCGATGAAAAGCGCGGTTTGTTTCTGCTTGGCAATCATGATTTCAAGCTCGCCCGGGCATTACGCGGTGATTTAGTCACCAAGTCCCCCAGCCTGCATCGCACCTTGGAGACGTTGTCACCAGCCCAGGCGGCGCGCGCGCAATCTGAAATCATGCAAGCACCGGCTTGGCTGAACCATAAAAACCGGTTTTTCGTCCATGGCGGTTTTCACCCCGCCATGCTGGCAACACCGCCGCCGAACTTCCCCGCCGCCCGCCCCGACCCCCTGCTCGCCCGCGCTTTGTATGGCCAGACCACCGGCCGGGTGACCGGCGCTGGCAGACCGGAACGATTGATCGGCTGGGTGCATCATGTTCCCGCAGATGTGATTGTGTATTGCGGCCACGACCGTCGCAGTTTGGATGATCGCCCCTACATCAAAAACGGTGTATTAGGCGGCACCACGGTGTTTCTTGACACCGGTGCGGGCAAGGGCGGACATCTTAGTTGGATCGATATTCCGGCTGCAAACACATAAGGATTTTCATAATGCGTTGGTTCAATTTTGTTCTTCCACTGTTCACTGCCGGTAGTCTCAGCGCCTGCGCCAGCATGCAGCCACAGGATTTCGCCAGCGGCTCTCCCACCATGGCCCTCAACGATTATTTCCCGGGCCATTCCACTGCCTACGGTATTTTCATCGACCGTTTCGGCACTGTGAGAAACCAGTTCACTGTGGATTGTCAAGGCAGTTGGGACGGCACCACCATGACATTGCAGGAACATTTCACCTATGTTGGCGGCGCCAATGGCCAGCCCACCAGCCGCACCTGGCATTTCCACAAAACCGGGCCAAACACCTGGGAAGGCACAGCTAATGATGTGATCGGCGTTGCCACCGGCGAGCAGGATGGCAATGCGTTTCACATGACATACGTCACCGAGCTTCATATGGGTTCCAGCACCCATACGGTTTCGGTTAGTGACTGGATGTTCCGTCAGAGCCCTGGCGTGGTGATCAACCATACCACCATCAGCAAATTAGGGGTCACCTTGGGCGACGTGCAGATCGCCTTCGTGCATCAGTAACGCGAACAGAACTCAGGCGATGGCAAGCAACCTGATGAGCCCAAGACTAATTAGCCCCAACACGATCAGTGAAATCGTCACCGCCGCGGTAACCCGCACCCCAGCCTTTGCCACCGCCCGCAGATCAACCCCCAGACCAAGCGCTGCCATTGAGACTGTGGTCAGCACTGAGGCGATATGCTTGATCGGGCTAAGCGCCAAATGCGGGATCAAATCGGCGGAGCGTAGCAGCAACATCACGAGAAACCCGCCGATAAACCACGGCACCAGTTGTTGCAGTTTTAACTTGCGCTTTACAACCTCAACCCCTGGTTCGTTCAGCTTGCTGGCGAACAGCGAAATTACCAGCACAACAGGCCCCAGCATCAACACCCGCACCAGCTTGACCACCGTGCCGATTTGGTTGCTGAGCGCGCCGATTGGCAAAGTTGCTGCCAGCACCTGCGGCACCGCGTAAACGGTCAAGCCTGCCAGAACGCCATACTGAGTCAATGACATATGCAACAACGGCACCAGCAGCGGCAGTATCAGTACCGTAATCACACCTAATACGGCCGTAAAAGCAATCGAGGTGGCGATGTCATGGCCATCAGCGCCTATAACAGGTGCTACCGCCGCAATCGCCGAATTCCCGCAGATCGAATTGCCACACGCCACCAGCAGCGCCATTTTCCGCGGCAATTTCAGTACCCGTCCAATCGTGTAGCTTATGACAATTGCCACCGCCACCACCACCGCAATGCTGATCAGCAATGGTATGCCCAATGCCGCCACCGTTTTGGCACTGACTGAAGCGCCAAGCATTACCACCGCCACTTCCAGCAACGTTTTCGCACTGAAATGAATCCCAGGGCGCCACATCGCTCCGGGTTGCCAGGCAGTGCGGATGATCACGCCCAGCAAAATCGCCAGCACCAGCGCCTCCAGAAACGCCTCGCCCACCAACCGCGCCTCGAGCATTTCAAGCAGTGTGGCCAGACCCGTGATCAGCGCGCACAGGACAACGCCGGGCAATATGCCAAGTTGCAATTTCATTGCGATAACATCAGGAACGCCTGGCGGTGGTGTACAATGCAATCTCCTGCAGATTATCGCGCAAATTGGATGGCGCAAATGCCTCAAGCGCCCGGCTGGCGGTGTCGGCAAATTGCCGCGCCCGATCGATGGTCCGCTCAATGGCGTTATGGCGGACAATCAGCGCCAGGGCCGCTGCCAAATCAGCTTCGGTTTGCTCACCGGCCCCGATGGTCCGCGCCCAGAACAGCCGCTCCTCCGCGTCGCCGGCGCTGATTGCCGCCAACACCGGATAGGTTAATTTACCTTCGCGGAAATCATCGCCGATGGTTTTACCAAGCTCAGCCACATTGGCATTATAATCGAGCGCGTCATCAACCAGCTGGAACGCCATACCCAGGTCCATCCCGTAGTTCGCCAGGGCAGCGCACTCAGAGGCTGGTCGGTTGGCAATCACGCCCCCAACCTCGCAGGCGGCAGCGAACAAAGCTGCGGTTTTACCGCGAATAACCTCGAAATATTTATCCTCGGTGGTGGCAATATCATTTTGGGTGCTCAGTTGCAGCACTTCACCTTCGGCAATTGTCGCAGCCGCGGTTGAGAGAATCCGCAGCACCTCCAGCGAGCCATCAGCCACCATCAACTGAAAAGCCCGGGCGAATAAAAAATCCCCCACCAGTACCGAAGCCTTGTTGCCGAACACCGCATTGGCGCTGGCCAGCCCGCGCCGCAGCACGCTCTCATCCACCACGTCGTCATGCAACAAGGTCGCCGTGTGGATAAACTCCACACAGGCCGCCAATTGCACATGGCGCTCACCCTCGTAGCCGCACAGTCGGGCGGCAGCCAAGGTCAGCAAAGGCCGCAGCCGCTTGCCCCCAGCCGCCACCAGATGCGCCGCCAGTTGCGGGATCAGCGCCACCGGCGAGTCCATCCGGGCCACGATCGCCCGGTTGGTAGCCTGTAAATCCGCATCCAGTGACGCGGTTAACCGGGTCAACGCATCAGTTGTCAAAGGTGTCGTACCGTCCAAACCCGCATCCCAGCTTGCTATTCATCCCACTCTTGCCACCATATCGGTCGGGGTGAAACAGGGTCAAGCAGGAGACAGCCACATGGAAATGGTCATTGCGTCAAACGAGCCGGTCCGCCTGAGCTTTTTAATGGCTGTGCTGCGCGATGCCGGGCTGCAGCCGGTGCTATATGATATGAATATGTCGGTTCTTGAAGGCAGCGCCGGCGCCATTTTGCGCCGCATTATGGTGCCAAGCCATCAGGCTGACCAGGCCAGGCGAGTGCTGCGCGAGGCGGGGGAGTTATGAGCGAGATTACTGAAGGCACGCTGCTAGATGGCAAGGTCACTTACCGGCAATTCGCCTCTGGCCACCGCAGCGGGTTCGAGCCGGTGCTGCTGGCCGCCAGTGTCCGCGCCAAACCGGGAGAGCTGGTGCTGGAAGCCGGCAGCGGCGCAGGCGCTGCCCTGCTATGCCTGGGGCACCGCGTCCCGGGCTTGAGCGGTACCGGCATTGAGATTGACCCAACCCTGGTCGCGCTCGCCAATGAAAATTTTAAAATCAATGGATTAAACGGTATATCCAGCCTTCAAGGCGATGCGTGCCATCCGCCTTTCAGCGCAATTTTTCAGCATGCCATCGCCAACCCGCCCTGGTTCAATCCGGCCAGCACAAAGTCACCGGACCAGCAGCGCGCCCTGGCACACCACAGCCAGCCCGGCCTTTTGGCCGCCTGGATCAATGGGCTGACACATTGCCTGCATCCCAGGGGGTGGATTTATCTCATCCTGCCCGCCGCCTCGGTGAGCGATGCCATCGTGGGCTTAAAATCCCATAAATACGGCGCTGTTACGTTGTTTCCGCTCTGGCCGCGCGCCGGTCAGGCCGCGGGGCAGATTATCCTGAGCGCCCGCCGGGGCAGCCGCACCGCTGACCAATGTTTGTCCGGCCTAATTCTACATGATGAAAACGGCATCACCGCAGCTGCAAACGCTATTCTGCGTGATGGTGCTGCAATTTCAATGGACTGACCGCAGTGAGCTATCGCGCATCAGCGCACCAATGACCAGCGCCAGCAACGCCGCCACCGCGCAGGCCCCAAAGGCGGCATGAAATCCCGCCGCCAGCAGCATGGTGCCGGCCAAGGTAGCCCCCGCCGCCCCGCCAATCGCCCGAAACAGCAACATGCTGCCAGTTGCCACCCCAACATCGCGGCGCTCCGCCGCGTTTTGAATGGCCACGGTGACATTGGGCTGCACCAGCCCAATGCCGCCGCCCAGCAACACCATGTAAAAAACACAGAGGCCCAGATTGGTTGTGCTCTCCATACTGGCCAGCAACAGCAACCCGGCAAGACACATGCTCAGCGCCACCAAAATCGTCGGCTTGGTGCGCCCCAACCACCGAGCAATATGCCCGCCAGCGTAGGACATCACCACAAACGCCAGTAACAACGGCGTGGTAAATGCCCCGGAGGCCGCCGCATTGGTGCCCCGCACATATTGAAAATACAGCGGCAACAAAAACGTACCGCCAAAGGTGCACAATGAATTGGTGAACGATAACGCAAGGCCGCCCAGCACGATTTTATTACCGAAAATATGTAACGGCAGCATTGGCGTGACTGCCCGCCGCTCCTGCCATATCATCAACCCGGTCAGCACCGCGCCAGCCATCGCCAACCCAGAGGCGAGCGGTGAGCCCCAGGCAAAATCCCGCCCGCCGGAGGCGCACAGTATCAGCCAGGCGGTGATGCTCGCCATCAGCAACCCCGCCCCCAAATAATCTATCTTCACCGGCCCCGGTGCGTGCGGCGGCAATATGCGCAATGCCCGCCCGCTGCTCACATAGGCCAGTGCACCCAACGGCAAATTCACCCAAAAAATCGCCCGCCAGGACAGCAAATCCGTCAACGCCCCACCAGCAATTGGCCCGGCAATGCTGGCAATGCCCCACATGCCGCTCATGTATATTTGGTAGCGCCCACGTTCGCGTGGCGGCACCACATCGGCAATCGCGGTCTGGGCGATGGTGATCAGCCCGGCCCCGCCGATCCCCTGCACGGCCCGCATAAAAATCATCTGCGGCAGGTTTTGCGCCATCGCGCAGCCCATTGAGGCCAGCACAAACACAATAATCGCCGGCTGCAGCAACTTCCGGCGCCCATAAATATCCGAGAGTTTGCCAAATACCGGGGTCGCCGCGGTGCCGGAGAGCAAATACGCCGCCACAATCCAGGCCAGATGCCCCTGGCCATGCAATTCCACCGCCATTTTGGGTACTGCCGGCACCACGATGGTCTGGTCGAGTGCTGAGAGCAAAATTGCCAGCGCAACCCCGCGAATCACCGGCAAAATCTCTTGATGGGTGTAAATGCGCGTCTCGGTCATAGCTCCTGGCATAACAAGCCTGGCGCCGACCTCAAACAACCAGCTTCACATCGCTGAAACCTGGCTGCGTCAGGCCTTCAGCGTATCGATCAGATCAATCATGAATTCGGTATCCTCCTGGGTCAGTGCCTCCCAGCCCTGAAACCCCAGTGATTCCAGCACTGAGGCGCCATTGCGCACGCTGGCCATGTTCTGCAACTGCGCGCGCAGCTTCGGCACCAGATCGCTCAGCCGTGGCCCGGCGATCAGCACATGCTGGATGTCAGAAATCTGGCTGGTCACCAGCGGGCGCAATTCCCGGCGAATGGCGTTGGAGAATTCATTCCAGGTGTCTTTCGGGAAAAAACCGATATCCGCCCCATTGGTCATCAGCGCCTTGGCGATCAGAATATAATTATCCACCACCACCGGAACGATGTTGGCTTTTCCCAGATCAGCCGATTCCAGCATGATCATGCCGATCAGATTAATATGCTCGTCATTGGTATAAGCCACCCGGGTCTGCGGCTTGAGATCTTCCACGCTCTGCGCCGGGCTGCCCACCGCCACTGCGATGATACACTCATCCGTAACACCTTGCGCCCGCGCCACCGGTGTAAAGTTTTTTTCACGCACCAGCATCGTGGCATCCAGCGGGTTGGCGTAGATCAGATCCACCTTGTCAGCCCGGATCGCCGCCCGCTGCGTCTCAAAATCATTATACATTTCGCAGTGAAAATGCATCTCAAGGCTGCGCTGCAACCAGGTATTGAACACATACCAACCCACCAGCCGCGCCGGCGTAAAATCCGGGCTGACTGTCATCTGATAAACCGTCTCATCGCTCATTGGGTTGGCCCTTCCCAGCGTGAACCTTCACCGGCCTTTAGGGTTTGATAGAGGGCGATCGAGGATTTGATCTTTTCACGTGATGGCTTGCGCCGCACTGAGGTAAAACCTACCACCTGACCTTGCCGGATATTGGGTATCACCGTCGCATAGACCCAGTAAAACCGGCCATCCTTGCGCAGATTCTTCACATAGCCATGCCAAATTTTGCAAGCCGCCACATCATCCCACAGCCCCTTGAAGGCCAGCGTCGGCATGTCCGGGTGCCGCAGGATAGAATGCGCCGCCCCGGTTAGTTCTGCTTTGCTGTAGCCGGACATTTCCACGAATGACTGGTTACAATGGGTGATGATCCCCTTGGTGTCGGTGCGAGAGACGATCAACCGGCCATCGGGAAATGGCACCTCCTCGTCAGTGACCAGCAGATGCCGCGCCCCTTCCTCATACAACATTAAATCATAGCTGCGGTACGGTCCGGTTACATCCTGAGGCAACATCGGCTTGAGCATGCGGCAATCCCTTCGCGCTTAAATCACAGATCGTCGCAACAAAACCCGTGCGCCAGCCAGAGGTGGTGCTACACCCAGCATGTCGAAATTCTGATCGAGACTCTTCCTTGACCTAAATTAAGGACCATTCGCGGCATTCGCGCATTGAGTTAGATCAAATACACCTTGAAGCCTTCGCCGCCATTTGGAGTCGAGCCAGCGCGCGGCGTTATTGCGTCATGTCGCACAAGAACGTAATATGAACATTCATGTTGCGCTGCGGTGACAGCCTGTTAAAAATCGAGGCGGGAATCGTAGTTAGAAAAAAATTTAAACCATGATGTGGTATTCAATTGATAAAATCTCCCCAACATGTAGTGTAGAGCTCCAATGAACAATCGAGGTCGGCGATGAATATGATGTCCAAAAATGAAGCCGTCATGCTGGATGATACCATCCAGATGCCGGGCCGCTTCCAGGTTCAGGTTGATAGGTCACGCGATGCGCTGCTGACCGACTTCGGGCGCGCCACACTCGATGACCGCTACTTATTGCCTGGCGAAGGTTATCAGGATTTGTTCGCGCGCGTTGCTTCCTACTATGGCGACAATGCCGCTCATGCGCAGCGGATTTATGACTACATGAGCAAAATGTGGTTCATGCCCTCCACACCGGTGCTCTCAAATGGTGGCACTGACCGCGGGTTGCCCATTTCCTGCTTTTTGAACGAAACCTCTGACAGTCTGGAGGGCATCGTCGGCCTCTGGAACGAAAATGTCTGGCTGGCTTCTAAAGGCGGCGGCATAGGCTCCTATTGGGGTAATTTGCGTTCGATCGGCGAAAAAGTCGGCCAGAACGGTAAAACCTCCGGCGTGGTGCCATTCATCCGGGTAATGGACAGCCTTACCCTGGCCATCAGCCAAGGCTCGCTGCGCCGTGGCTCAGCCGCGGTGTATCTGCCAGTGTGGCACCCCGAAATCGAAGAATTCATCGAAATCCGCCGCCCTACCGGCGGTGACCCAAACCGCAAGGCGCTGAATTTGCACCACGGCATCCTTCTTTCGGATGCCTTCATGCGCGCCGTGGAGACCGATTCCGACTGGATGCTGACCTCACCGAAGGACCGCGCTCATGTTCGCACCATCTCAGCCCGCGCTTTATGGGTGCGCATCCTCACCGCGCGGATTGAGACTGGCGAGCCGTATCTGATTTTCTCCGACCATGTGAACAACGCCCGCCCCGAGCATCACAAGCTGGCCGGCCTGGAAGTGAAAACCTCGAACCTCTGCGCCGAAATCACCTTGCCGACCGGGCTTGACCAACATGGCAAGCAGCGCACCGCCGTGTGCTGCTTGTCCTCGCTCAACCTCGAATACTGGTTCGAATGGCACAAGAACGAGCAATTCATCGAAGACGCCATGCGCTTCCTTGATAACGTATTGCAAGATTTCATCGATAAAGCGCCTGATTCCATGGAAAAGGCTAAATACGCCGCGATGCGTGAGCGCTCAGTGGGCTTGGGTGTCATGGGCTATCATTCATTTTTGCAGGACCAGAATATTCCGTTCGAGAGCGTTATGGCGAAAGTCTGGAATACTAAAATGTTCAAGCACATACGCGCCGGTGCTGATGCTGCATCTAAGAAGCTAGCCGCCGAGCGTGGCGCTTGCCCGGATGCCGCCGACTACGGTATTAACGAGCGTTTCTCCTATAAAATCGCCATCGCCCCAACCGCCTCAATCTCGATCATCACCGGCAACACTTCACCCGGCATTGAGCCGATCGCGGCCAACGTATTTTTGCAAAAAACCCTCTCCGGCAGCTTCTCAGTGCGCAACCGGCCCTTGCAAAAGCTGCTGGAAAAATATGGCCGTGACGATGAGGAAACCTGGTCCTCCATCACCACCACCAAGGGCAGCGTGCAGCATCTGGATTTCCTTAACCAGCATGAGAAAGATGTTTATAAAACGGCGTTCGAACTCGACCAGCGCTGGATCATCGAACATGCCGCCGACCGTGCGCCTTTTATCTGCCAGAGCCAATCCATCAATGTGTTCGTGCCGGCCAATGTGAACAAGCGCGATCTGCACCAGATTCATTATCAGGCCTGGAAGAAAGGCGTTAAGTCGCTGTACTACTGCCGCTCACTCTCGATCCAACGTGCCGATACTGTTTCAGAGAAAGCCGTCCGTCCTGATGAATTCACCGGCATCACGCCCATCAATGACGGCGCCGCCCCCCGGCCTCTCGCCGCCTCAGCCGATTACGAGGAATGCCTGTCCTGCCAGTAATTTAGTCCTTGTCTGTCTCGCGCAAGCGAGTTTCCTCCCTCTCTCATGCCTAAGGCTATTTTGATGAGCGCTCATACGACCCCTGACCAATACCCCGTGAAGCTTGATCTCCTCACCGAGAACCCAGTTTACAAGCCATTTCGTTACCCTTGGGCCTACGAAGCCTGGCTCACCCAGCAGCGTGTGCATTGGCTGCCAGAAGAAGTGCCTCTGGCTGATGATGTTAAAGATTGGCACAAAAACCTGACCGGGCCGGAGCGCAATTTGCTCACCCAGATATTCCGCTTTTTCACGCAAGCGGATGTTGAGGTGAATAACTGCTACATGAAGCACTACAGCAACGTGTTCAAACCAACCGAAGTCCTGATGATGCTCTCGGCATTTTCAAACATCGAGACCGTGCATATCGCGGCCTACTCACATCTGCTCGATACCGTGGGCATGCCCGAGGTCGAATATACCGCTTTCCTGAAATATAAGGAAATGAAGGACAAGTACGACTATATGCATGCCTTCAGCATGGATAATAAGCACAATATTGCCAAAACCCTGGCGGCGTTCGGTGCCTTCACCGAAGGCCTGCAATTATTCGCTTCCTTCGCCATTCTGCTGAATTTTCCGCGCTTCAACAAAATGAAGGGCATGGGCCAGATTATCACCTGGTCGGTGCGCGATGAATCGCTGCATTGCGAGTCGATCATCAAATTGTTCCGTACCTTCGTGCAGGAAAACCCTGAGATCTGGACCGAGGAATTGCGCCGGGAACTCTACCTCACCTGCGCGACCATCGTTGACCATGAAGACGCCTTCATCGACCTCGCCTTTGAACTTGGTGCTGTAGAAGGTCTCACCGCCGAGGGGGTAAAGCGCTATATCCGCTACATTGCCGACCGCCGGTTGACCCAGCTAGGGCTGAACGTGCTGTTCCACGTTGATAAAAACCCTCTGCCCTGGCTCGATGAGATGCTGAACGCGGTAGAGCATGCAAACTTCTTTGAAAGCCGCTCAACCGAATACAGCAAGGCTTCAACCACCGGTACGTGGGAAAATGCTTTCTCGGATTTTGAGACGGTTGAACCGGCGAATATCCTGCCTGCCGAGTGATTACGCTAACCCGGTCCAGCGCTATGCTTACAGCAGAGGCTGGATTTTATGGGTTCTGTTAAAATCGTGAAACCATGGCATACCGCTTGCTGCTAAAAAATGTCCAATTCGTCATTTTCCAAGAATGTTGTAACATGCCATGGTTTCGCGGTATGGACTTATTTATGCTGAATTTTTTGTGAGCTTTTGACGATCGCCTACCAGTTACGTGGGAGCCAGAAAATCGGAATGGGATAACATACGTGAGTGAAAGTGACTTTTCGGGCATAGATTTCTCAAGGCAGGGCGGAGGTCCTCCCCGTTATAGTCGGCGTTTGTCCGATAAAATCCTCATCGCCTTCCACCATGCCTGCGATCAGGCCGATTATGAGATCGCCGAACAATTGCTATTTATTCTCGAGAACATGCTCACCCGGCGTGCCGTCTCGCCTGATACCAATCGTCGTAAGAGCATTGAGAGTTTGGTAGCGGCACATGAGCGTCTTTGGCATTTACGCCACCCGGAAAAAAGCTTCGGCTGAAACGAAGCTATTCACCATTTGGTGGAGCGCCCCACCAGCGAAAAATATAGCGGCGCCGGTAAAATCCGTAAAATCCGCAGTGGCCACGCCAGTCCGCCAGGGAATGCGATCAGGAATCGCCCGTTATCGAGCCCTTCCAAAATGGCTTTGGCTGCGTCCTCCACCGCCATTAAAAAAGGCATTGGAAATTGGTTCTTGTCGGTCAATGGCGTTTTTACAAACCCCGGTAGAATGACTGACAGCGCGACATTGGCCCGGTCCAGATCAAACTTCAGGCTCTGCGCCATTGCCAGCAAACCAGCTTTGGTGGTGCTGTAGGTTACCGCTCCCGGCAACCCGGCCAGCCCTGCCAATGAACTGACAATGCCAATTTGCCCGCGTTTGGCCGCCAACATGGCAGGCATCACCGCCGCCAGACAGTTGGCAGTGCCCAACAGATTCACATCGACTTGCGTTTTGAAAGTCGCCACGTCAAAATCAGGGGCGGTATCGCGGGTATAGGTTCCGGCATTCAGTACCGCCCGCACAATCGCCCGGCCCGACTCGGCCTCAATTTTTTGCACGCCAGCCTGAACACCTGCCTGGTCAGTCACATCCAAGGGTGCCACAATCATCTGGCCCGGATGCGCATCAGCAAGGCTTTGTAATTCCGCCGCCCGGCGTGCCGAAACCGCTACGATCCAGCCCTCCTTTGCCAGTTGCACCGCCAATTCCCGGCCAATGCCGCTGGAAGCCCCGGTCACCCAAGCAATGCCGTCAGCCGGTGTTGGAATTTTCATGGTCCCGCCTCTCCTTGGTTCAGCATGTTCATCAACCGGCAATCCATGTGCCTTGGATCACGCGATAATTTTTTCGTAGGTTTCATCGCCGCTGTAGTGAAACTCCAGGCCTGACCAACTATCGCTCTGATTATACCAAACGCTCAACCGCAGCTTGCCGGTTAGGTCAAAGCGTTGCGCGGTGATGAACCCGCCTTCAGCCGTGGGCAGCTTGTTCCAGCCCGGTGAATTCACCGCCGCCGGGTAAGTGTGCGCGGTCTGGATGTTGAGGATTGTACCCGACATGAACTGCTTGTTCCAATAGGTTAGCGGCAAGGTATCCGGCGGGCTGAGGTAGGTCGGCATGTTTTTTTCGGGATTATCGTGGTTGGTGCCGGTCACCTCATAACCAGCGGCGGTTTTCTGCGCGTGCACTGTCAGGACGTTACCATTTTCGATGATTTTACTCTCCAGGCTCTGGAACACGCCGCCGGACCATTTTTCAACCGCTTGCAACTTGTAACGAAATACCGGGATCACTGTCAGCTTCACCAGCAGCTGAATGGAGACTTCAACGCTCAAATCATCCCCCGTCTGGGTGAAATTCAGATGGTGTTCACCGATCGGCGTGCCGTTGCGTAAAACTTTGAAGGCCATCTGTTTACCCGCCGGGATCGGCAGGGCAAAGGCGGCTGCGCTGAGTAGAAAACGCCGTCGGTCCATTCAGTTTTCTCCTGTCTACACTTGACTGACAGATAGGGGCGACAGCGCGGTCATGCCATGGCACAATGTCGTTATGCACCAGCTAATTCTCCTCCGGCACGCCAAAGCCGCCCGTCCCAGCCTTGAATTCAGTGACCATGACCGGCCGCTGACGCCGGAAGGCAAGCATGCCGCCGTTGCCATCGGACAGATGATGCGCAAGTCCGGACTGGTGCCTGATGTGGTGCTCGTCTCGTCGGCCTTACGCACCCAGGAGACGCTTGATGCCCTGGAAGCCGCATCAGTCTGGGATGAGCGGCCCAATATTGACACGCTGCCAGGCCTTTATATGGCCACAGCCCGCCAGATTCGCGATATTTTGCGCGATCTGCCTGAAACCATCCGCAGCGTGCTGGTCATTGGCCACAACCCAGGCATTCACGAATCTGCTCTCGGCCTCGCCGGTCCAGCCAGCGCCAAGCCGGAATTAAACCTGCTCAATGAGGGCTATCCCACCGCCAGCCTCGCGGAATTCCTCATCACCACCCCCTGGCACAAGATCGCGCCGGGCACCGCCACCTTGCAACGTTTCATCCGTCCCGTCGCTTTGCTCTAATTGCTGCAGGCGCGAAGGTTGCTTTTCGCCATTCATGGGATTTAATAGGAATGACAACGCAGCCTTCCTGGTAAACACGCACACCCCACAAATTATGCAGAGGTAACATCCGCATGGCTCAAACGGCATCCAGCAAACAAGTCGGCAGCGCGACCCTGACGCTCGGCAACAAGACCGCCACACTTCCGCTGCTCGGCGGCACCATGGGGCCAACGGTTGCGGATATTCGCAAAATTCAGGGCGATCTGGGTATTTTTACCTTCGACCCCAGTTTCGGCGCCACTGCCTCCTGTGAAAGCGCGATCACCTATATCGACGGCGATGAGGGCATTCTGCTGTATCGCGGCTACCCGATCGAGCAATTGGCCGAGCATTCCACCTTCCTGGAAGTCGCCTATCTGCTGATGCGCGGCGAACTGCCAGATGCCGCGCAATTGGCCGAATTCTCCAACGGCATCACCATGCACACCATGCTGCATGAGCAAATCCGCCGCTTCTGGGACGGTTTCCGGCGCGACGCGCATCCAATGGCGATGCTCTGCTCCGTCGTGGGTGCCATGTCAGCTTTCTATCCAGACAGCATCGACATTAACGACGCCCGCCAGCGCGAGATCAGCGCCTTCCGGATGATCGCCAAAATCCCCACCATCACCGCCTGGGCGCATAAATACAACGCCGGCCAGCCCTTCATGTATCCCCGTAACGACCTCAACTACGCGGAAAACTTCCTGCACATGTTCCACGCGGTGCCGCCGCAAACCTACGTGCCAAACCCAATCCTCACCCGCGCGATGGACCGCATTTTTATCCTGCATGCCGACCATGAGCAAAACGCCTCGACCTCAACGGTGCGTCTGGCCGGCTCCACTGGGGCTAACCCGTTCGCCTGCATTGCCGCTGGCATCGCTTCGCTATGGGGCCCGGCACACGGTGGCGCCAATGAGGCCGTGCTGAAAATGCTTGCCGAAATCGGCCATAAGGATAACATCCCGGCCTTCATCAAGCAGGTGAAGGACAAGAATTCCAACATCAAGCTCATGGGTTTCGGCCACCGGGTCTATAAAAATTTCGACCCGCGCGCCAAGATCATGCAAAAAACCTGCTATGAGGTACTGGGCGAGCTTGGCATCAAGAACGATCCGATGCTCGACCTCGCCATAGAGCTTGAGAAAATCGCCCTTGAAGACCCGTATTTTGTCGAGCGTAAACTGTACCCGAACGTCGATTTTTACTCGGGCATCATCCTGAAAGCCATGGGTTTCCCAACCACTATGTTCACCCCCATCTTCGCTCTGGCCCGCACCGTCGGCTGGGTCAGCCAATGGATGGAGATGATCGAAGATCCGCAACAACGGATTGGCCGCCCAAGGCAAATTTACACCGGGGCCGTCACCCGCGATTATGTTCCAGTCGACAAGCGGGGTTGATGACGGCAATCGTCCCTGGCATGCATCATGCTGAGCCCCGCGTCAGCGGGTCTCTTTTTAGCCCTCCATGAACATTATCGGGCCACGCAGCCAGCGCTCATGGCTCGATTGGTTCGCCAACTCTCCAGCCCGAAACCTGATTTTTGGGTTGGCCTATATGCTGGTTATCGTTACCGGCGCCACCATAGCCTATGTGCTGGATGGCTGGTCATGGGGTGATGCTTTCTACTTCGTCATCATCACGGTGTTTACCGTTGGCTACGGCGAGGTTCATCCGATTGCGACATTTGATATGCGCGCGATCACCATCGCCACCATCATCCTCGGCTGCACTGGCATCATCTTCCTCACCGGTGCGCTGGTGCAGTTCATCACCATCGCCCAGATCCAGATTCTGCTAGGGACCAAGCGCATGAAAACGCAGATCGAAAAAATGACCGGCCATGTCATCATTTGCGGCTATGGCCGCATCGGCCAGATGTTGTCCGAGGAGTTGCGGGCCGGCGGCATGGAATTCGTGGTGCTGGAACTAAATGAACAGCGCTATAACGAATCAACCAAGCACGGCAATCCGACAGTGCGCGGTGACGCCACCGACGAGAGCGTGCTGGAAGCCGTCGGGATTGCCCGTGCCCGGACCCTGGCCAGCGTGGTGCCAAACGATGCTGCGAATGTGTTTATCACCCTCTCGGCCCGCAATTTGAACAAAAACCTTGAAATCATCGCCCGCGGTGAAGTTGGCACCACCAAGTCCAAACTCCTGCAGGCTGGCGCCAATTCGGTGGTCGAACCGGCACATATCGGGGCCGAGCGAATTGGCCAGCTCATTATGTACCCGCAAAGCTCATCCTTTTCGGATAGTTCCGAGCGCATGCGCACTTTGGGTGTTGGCTTGCGCACCCTCGGGTTGGAGTTGGAAGTGATGGCGGTGGCGCATGACAGCCCGCTCGCCGGGGCCACCATTGAGGCCGCCGAGCACCAGGCCAGCGGCAGCCTGTTCGTCATCGCCATCAACCGCAAAAACGGCGAAAGCCTCTCCCGCCCGGACCCTGCCACCGTCATCGAGGCTGGTGATGGCGTGGTTATCATCACCCGCTCGGGCCGCAGCACCCCAAAAATCAGCTAAGTAAATTCCAACCCCCTCGATTTTCCCGCATCGCAGCATTACATCGACCTCAACATTAACTTCCAAAGGTTTATCCAATGCCTTCTCTATTTGACCCGTTGACCCTGGGTGATATCACCCTGCCGAATCGCATCATCATGGCCCCCCTTACCCGCGCCCGCGCCGGGGTTGAGCGCGTGCCCAACGCGTTGATGGCGCAATATTACGCCGAACGCGCCACTGCGGGGCTGATCATCTCGGAAGCCACCTCGGTCACCCCGATGGGCGTTGGCTATGCCGATACCCCCGGCCTGTGGTCGGCGGAACAGGTTGAAGGCTGGAGACTGGTCACCCAGGCGGTGCATAAAGCCGGTGGCCGGATTTTTGCGCAGCTCTGGCATGTTGGACGTATTTCAGCGCCGATGTTCCTGAACGGTGAATTGCCAGTTTCTGCCAGCGCAATCGCTGCCGAGGGCCATGTCAGTCTGGTGCGGCCGGTACAAAATTATGTGGTGCCCCGCGCATTGGAAACATCTGAAATCCCGGGCATCGTGGAAGCCTACCGCAAGGCCGCCATGAACGCCCAGATGGCCGGGTTCGACGGCGTGGAAATCCACGGTGCCAATGGCTATTTGCTGGATCAATTCCTGCAGGATGGCTCCAACCACCGCACTGACGATTACGGCGGCAGCATCGCCAACCGCGCGCGCCTGATGCTCGAAGTCACTGACGGCGTGCTCTCGGTCTGGGAGCCTGGGCTGGTGGGGGTGCATCTGGCCCCGCGCATGGACTCTCATTCCATGGGCGATTCCGACCGTCTTGGCACCTTCTCCTACGTCGCCCGCGAGCTGGGCGAACGCGGCATCGCTTTCATTTGTGCCCGCGAGCACAAAGCCGAAGACTGGATCGGGCCGCAATTGAAGAAAATTTTTGGCGGCATCTATATCGCCAATGAGGGCTTCACCCAGCAGGCCGCGCAGGCCGTGCTCGACGCCGGCGAAGCTGATGCCGTGGCCTGGGGCAAATTATTCATTGCCAACCCCGACCTTGTTGAACGCTTCAAAACCGCAGCACCGCTGAACGAACCTAACCCGGCAACTTTCTATGCCAATGGCGCCACTGGCTACACTGACTACCCGGCCCTGCAACAGCAAGCTGCCTGATAAACATAAAAAGCCGGGGCATCATCCCCGGCTTTTTAATCCCAGAACAGCCGGGCTTTTCGGAATGACCGCCAGTCTTCCCTCAAAACATCATCGTCGGTGGCAGCCCCCCGGCCGCACCATCCCAGAATAATCCCAGCGGCCCGCGAGTTCGCGCCGTTGATCTGATGAACCATCTGAATGGCAACATTCAGATCATTGAAGATCCCCAACTGGTCCTGCAATCGCGCGGCGGCTTTGGTGTAGGTTTTCACCTGCGTAGGGTTGTTGAACATCGGGCCGAACAATTCCGCCACGTAGCGCAATTTTTTCAGGCCAATCCGCAGTTCATGCCGCTGGTGCGGCGAGAGCGCCACAATATGCTTGCCGCGTTTCAATAGTTTATGATGCAGCCTTGATAAATTCTGGCTTGCAAACTCCTGTGCTGGCACCGTCAGCCGAGGCAACGCCTCACCCGGCAGCGCATTGCGCCAACCGGACCTTGCCACAAATGCCTGGGCGGAAAGCACAAAGCGCGTGGTAGCGGGGGCCGCCAGCATCAGCCGCGCCGCCTCATACGCCGCCTCCTGGCGCTGTTCACAATCTGCGATAATTTCCTCAAATCCCAACTCGTCGGGAAACGCCGCCAGCGGACCTTCACGCACCAAAGACATAAACACATCCAGATTGCGGGCCTCGCCAAGCAACGCGGCAATCTGCTTGGCCTCCTCACGCAAACTGATAAATTCAGGGCATGGAAAGGCTCGCTGGAACAGCCCCAGAATCGCGCGCAAGCGCCGCAGCGCCACCCGCATCTGATGCACGGCCCCAATTGCATCACCGGTTTCAAACGCCGGCCAGTTAGCTGCAAACTGCGCGAGACAACTATTGATCGCCCGCCCGATTGCCTCATCCACGGTTGGCGTGCCATCCAGCACGGCATGGGAGCGCACCGATTCCGGCCTGGTTCCGGCGGCCAGCATGTTACCGCGATCAGACTTCGCGAGCATTCCCAGCCGGACCGGAAACTGCTCAGCCAGCGCAACACCCAGCCGGTATAAATCCGCCACCTCCCCGGCTTTCAGTTCCAGTTCAATTTCCCGGATCGGCATGGTCACGTCACCGGCGGTAATCCCCCCCGCGTCAAAGGCTATTTCAACGCTGCTGGTCTCGCTGCGGATCATATGCGTCGCCCGGCGGATATCCGTGGCATAAATCGCCGACAACGCGCGGCCTTGCGTGGCATCGTGGATCATCCCGGCCATTTCGGCGCCAAATAAGGCAGGGTCGGGCTGAGATTGAGCCGTCATCACTTCAATTTCGCCGCGCTCGAAAATACCGCCAGGAAATCCACCGCTCCATTTCAGGGTCATCATATGCCCACGTGGCATGCTGCGCATCCGCAGCACCATTTTATGGCGCTGCAAATCACCCTGTTCGGTATCAAAATACACAGTATGCAACCGGCGGCTTGGCGCCCGGCGGCCATTCAGCCCGAGCAGCGGCCATTGCTGCACCGCCTTGAACCCCGATTCGCCCACCAGAAATTTAAGCTCCACCTCCCGGTTAACCGGCTTGATCTGCGCTACGGCAGGACGAACGGGAGGGAGCATGGCCTGAGACAAGCGTGTCCTAATGAATTGTTAAGTCAGTTACGTTACCGGAGCTTGTTCATGTAGTGCAACCACCAATTATAAGCTATGACTTAGTTCAATCTTCCGGCTTAAACGCTCTGAAAATAAAACAAAAACTGTTGATATTAACGTCGCCACCGTACCGATGCCAAACAAAATTTCATAATTCTCTGTGGCGTGGAACAGGCTGGAGAAAGCTGCGGCACTCACCGCCTGCATCACAGCGTAGGTCATGGTGGCCAGCCCCCAATTTGCCGCCAGCCGGTTCGGCGCCACCAACGAGGCGATCGCGCCGGATGTCAGCAATACCGCGCCCAACGCCACCGCCCCCACCCCGAATGCCGAGATCGACAGGCCGATCACGCTGCCGGTGAACATCGGCACCGCCACGGCTGCCGTCATCACCACATAGGCGCCGACCAGGGTTTTCAAAAACCCTACCCGGTCGGCGATCCGTCCGAGAATTGGCGGCCCCAGAGCAGCAGCTACGCCCAATATGGCGGAAACATTTGCCCCCGCCGCCACGCCGCGGTGCAGCCCAATGGCAACGAAGCTGGCCAGAAACAGCATGTGCGGCAGAAACCCGAAGGCGCAGAGCGCATAACCGATGATCAACAATGCCACCGGCTTGTTCAAAACCTGCTTGCCGGATGGGCGCGCCGCCGGGGTAATCACCGCAGGCGGCATCATCAGCCCCACCGCCACGGTGGCCAACAGGCTAAAGCCACCCAGCAGCGCCCAGGTCATCGGCAGGCCAAACGCTAAAAACCTTGGAATCAACAGCCCAGACAGCATCATGCCGGTGCCCATACCGGCAAACGTAATGCCGCCAACTTGGCCGCGTTTGGCAGGCGGGGCGCGGCCCACCACGGCGGCGGCCATCAGTACCATCAGAGCACCGCCGGTGATGCCGGTCAGCAGCCGCCACACGCCGGCGTAATAAACCCCAAAATTCCAGGCCGAGGCGATCAGGCTGAGCGCCGTCAGCCCCATCAGCGTGGTCACGGCGGCGCGGGTATGGATTGGCCGGTGCCACGCCCGCATTCCGGCTGCGCCGATTAAATACCCCAGTAAATTCGTCGCCCCCAGCCAAAAGGCGGCGGCGGCGGTGAACCAGTGCGCCGCCACCAGTGCTGGCACCAACGGCGAATAGCCGAACCGGGCAATCCCAATCCCCACCAGCATCGCAAGCAACCCGCAACTCGCCGCCCGGTACAGCGGGAAGGTCTTTTCATCATTCATACGACGCTCATAGAGGACAGCCATGCTGCCAGGAAGTAGGGCAAATTCACCCCAGCCATGGCGCTGCATCCGGTTGGTTGATATACACGCCTTTCCATTTTACGGATAATGAAGGACGAACATGGCCCGCCGCCGGCAGCTCTACGAAGGCAAAGCAAAAATCTTGTTTGAAGGGCCCGAGCCCGGAACACTCGTGCAATATTTCAAGGACGACGCCACTGCCTTTAACGCCCAGAAAAAAGGCACAATCACCGGGAAAGGTGTGCTGAATAACCGTATCAGCGAATTCCTGATGATCAAGCTGGCCGAGATCAATATCCCGACCCATTTCATCCGCCGCCTCAACATGCGCGAGCAATTGATCAAGGAGGTTGAGATCATCCCGGTTGAGGTGGTGGTGCGTAACATCGCCGCTGGGTCGCTCTCATCGCGCCTTGGCATCCCTGAGGGCACACGCCTGCCACGCAGCATCGTTGAATATTACTATAAAAACGACCAGCTCGGTGACCCTATGGTGGCCGAGGAACACATCACCGCCTTCGGTTGGGCGACGCCGCCGGACATGGATGATATTGTGCACCTCACCCTGCGCATTAATGACTTCCTCACCGGCCTGTTTCTCGGTGTTGGCATCACCTTGGTTGATTTCAAAATCGAATTTGGCCGGTTGTTTGAGAACGAGGACATGCGGATTGTGCTGGCTGATGAGATCAGCCCGGATAATTGCCGCCTGTGGGATTCCAAAACCAACGAGAAAATGGACAAAGACCGCTTCCGCCGCGATCTTGGTAAAATCGAAGAAGCCTATCAGGAGGTCGCCCGCCGCCTAGGGATTCTCCCCGAAGCCGGCACACGCGACATGAAGGGCCCGGAGATGATGCAGTGAAAGCCATCGTCACGGTCATGCTGAAAGACGGTGTGTTGGACCCGCAAGGCAAAGCCATTGGTCATGCCTTGAACAATCTCGGCTTTGCCCAGGTGGGTGATGTCCGCGCCGGTAAAATCATCGAACTTACCCTGAGCGAAACCGACCCCGTGGCCGCCAAGGTCGCCGCCGAAGACATGGCCCAAAAGCTGCTGGCCAATATGGTGATCGAGAGCTTCAAGGTCGAGATTTCGGCTTAAGTCCGCCCCTTGGGCCCTAAATAAACTAAAAGGTATCGCCATGCTTGCCACCGGCATTCTTCTCTTCCCCGGCATCAACCGCGAGCGCGATATGGCGATTGCGGTTGAACAAAGCTTTGGTCGTGCGCCACGCGTGATCTGGCACAAGGAAACTGACCTGTCGGGGCTCGACCTTATTATCATCCCAGGTGGCTTTTCATTTGGTGATTATCTGCGCTGCGGTGCCATGGCTGCCCAAAGCCCCGTGATGCAGGCCGTAAAAACCCATGCCGCCCGCGGCGGCTATGTGCTGGGGGTTTGCAACGGCTTTCAAATCCTTACCGAATCCGGCTTGTTACCTGGCGCCTTGCTGCGCAACGCGGGCTTGCGCTTCCTTTCGATGGACACCACGCTAAGCGTCGAGCGCAATGATACTATTTTTACTTCGCACTACCAAAAGGGCCAGGTTTTCCGTGCCCCAATGGCACATGGCGATGGTAATTACACAGCTGACCCTGCCACGCTTGACCGTTTAGAAGGTGAAGGGCTGGTGGCATTCCGCTACGCCGATGAAAATCGCAATGGCTCAGCCCGCGCCATCGCTGGAATTTATTCGCCCAACCATCGCATCCTGGGCCTGATGCCTCACCCTGAGGACCTCGTTGACCCGCTAATGGGCGGTACTGACGGCAAACCCCTTTTTGATTCTTTGGCAGCCGCATGAAACCCAGCGGCGCGGAGCGCGCTGACATCATGGTTAACGCAGTATTAGCGAAATCCTTCGGCCTGAATGCCGAGGAATACGCCAAAGTCCTCACCATCATGGGCCGCACGCCCAGCTTCACCGAGCTTGGCATTTTCTCGGTCATGTGGTCGGAGCATTGCTCGTATAAATCGTCCCGGGTTTGGCTAAAAACCCTGCCCACCAAGGCGCCCTGGGTCATCCACGGCCCGGGCGAGAATGCCGGCGTGATTGATATCGGCGAAAATCTGGCCGCGATATTCAAAATGGAGTCGCATAACCACCCAAGCTTTATTGAGCCCTACCAGGGTGCGGCCACCGGCGTTGGCGGCATATTGCGTGATGTGTTCACCATGGGGGCCCGCCCCATCGCCAACCTTAACGCGTTGCGCTTTGGTGACCCGAAGCTGCCTGTTACCAAGCGCGTGGTTGATGGTGTGGTGCGCGGCATTGGTGGTTACGGCAACTGCGTGGGCGTGCCCACCGTTGGTGGTGAGGTGAATTTCCACCCCGCCTATAATGGTAACCCGCTGGTCAATGCCATGACAGTTGGTATCGCGGCACAGGACAAAATCTTCCTTTCGGCAGCCGCCGGCATTGGCAACCCGGTGGTGTATGTAGGGTCTAAAACCGGGCGCGATGGAATTCACGGCGCCACCATGGCCAGCACTGAGTTTGATGCCAACACCGCTGAAAAACGCCCCACCGTGCAAGTGGGTGACCCGTTCACTGAAAAACTCCTTATCGAAGCCTGCCTGGAATTGATGCAAACAGACGCGATCGTCGCCATCCAGGACATGGGTGCCGCCGGGCTTACTTCATCCTCAGTTGAAATGGCCGGCAAGGGCGGTGTCGGCATCGAGCTTAATCTGGACAACGTGCCGCAGCGTGAAACCGGCATGTCAGCCTATGAGATGATGCTGTCCGAGAGCCAGGAGCGGATGCTGCTGGTGCTAAAGCCCGAACGCTCAGAAATGGCGCGCGCCATTATTGAAAAATGGGATCTTGATTATGCCATCATCGGCAAAATCACCAACACTGGCCGCATCGTCATCACCCATAAAGGCGTGGTGGAAGCGGATATTGAACTGGCACCCTTATCAGATGAAGCCCCGCTTTATCACCGCCCTTACACCAGTGCCGCCAAACCAGCCCCGCTGGGTGAAACCCAAGACCCTGTTGGCTTCGAGGCCGCACTTCTCAAACTCATGGCCTGCCCTGATATCGCGTCCCGCCGCTGGATTTTCGACCAATATGACTCAACTGTCGGCGGTCAAACCATCAAGCGCCCAGCGCAAGCTGATGCCGCCATTGTGCGCCTCGAGGGCACCAACCGCGCTCTGGCCATCACCACTGACTGCACGCCCCGCTACTGCGCCGCTGATGCTGAGGCTGGTGGCGCGCAAGCCGTGGCCGAAGCCTGGCGCAATATTACCGCCACCGGCGCATTACCATTGGCCGTGACTGACAATATGAATTTCGGCAACCCGGAAAAACCCGAAATCATGGGACAGTTTGTCGATGCCATTAAAGGCATGGCCGCCGCCTGCACCGCGCTCGCGTTTCCGGTCGTCTCCGGCAATGTCTCACTTTACAATGAGACCGAAGGCAAAGGCATCCTCCCCACTCCGGCCATTGGCGCGGTCGGCGTGATCGAGGACGCCTCACGCGCCACCGGCCTTGCCATCGCCCCCGGCCAGCAACTCATTCTGATCGGTGATACCAAAGGCGCACTCGGCCAGTCTCTCTGGCTACGTGAAATCCTTGGCCGCGAAGATGGCGCCCCGCCGGAAGTAAACCTGCTGAACGAGCGCGAAAACGGCGATTTCGTGCGCGAACATATTTTGAACGGCACCGTTCATGCCTGCCATGATCTCTCAGATGGTGGTCTTGCAGTGGCTCTGGTGGAAATGGCGCTGGCCGGCGGCACCGGCCTCACCCTACACCCCGCCCCGGCGCATATCCCGGCCCACGCCTATTGGTTCGGCGAAGACCAGGCCCGCTATGTCCTTGCCGTCAGCAACCCCACTGCCATCCTCACCGCCGCCCACGCCGCCGGCATACAAGCCCGCCATATTGGCCATGCCGGCGGTAACAATTTGACACTAACCGGAGCCAACCCCATATCTCTGACTACCCTGCGCGACGCCCATGAGGGGTTCTTCCCCAACTGGTTCGCGTGATTTTACAAGGATAACCACTATGGCAATGCCCGCCTCCGAAATCGAAAAACTGATCAAAGCCGCCCTCCCGGACGCACAGATCACCATTGAAGATTTGGCTGGCGATAATGACCATTTTGCGGCTACCGTTATCTCTGAAGCGTTTCGCGGGATGCCCCGTGTGCGCCAACACCAACTCGTTTACGCAGCGCTGCAAGGGCGTATGGGCGGCGAACTTCACGCGCTCGCCCTGCAAACCTCAGCCCCCGAATAAGGACCGATTATGGACAATCCCGTTTTTGCTGAAATTCAAACCCACATCGACTCAAGCCCCGTCATGCTCTTCATGAAAGGCACCCCGATGTTCCCGCAATGCGGCTTCTCCGCGCGCGTCATCCAAATCCTCAAACACGCTGACGTGCCGTATAAAACCGTCAACGTGCTGGAAAACGCTGAAATCCGTGACGCTATCAAAGAATTTTCAAGCTGGCCCACCATCCCGCAACTCTACATTAAAGGTGAGTTCATCGGCGGCTGCGACATTGTCACCGAAATGTACCAGTCCGGCGAACTACAAACTCTGCTCACCGAAAAAGGCATCTCCCATAACGCAGCTGCCTGAGGGGGTAGGATAAGGAAGGCCATGGGGCTTTGCCCCCTGGACCGCCACTGAGAACAAAGCCGCTGGCCTTAAGCGCTCCCACTTTAAACGCATTAGCCGCCCAGGCGTCGCTGTTATGAAGATTGTCTTTATCACTGACGAGTTGCCGAGGGTCGGGTCAGCCGGGCATTTGGCTTTTAATGCGGCAGTGGTGGGGTGGTTGCGTGGCCAGGGGCATGCGGTTGAGATCATGCTGGTGCGGCCGCGTTTGCGCTGGCCGGTGGAGCGGTTTGAGGGACTTGCGGTAAGTGGGTTTGGCCTCGTGGCGTGCCGCGGCTTCGTGGCGAGTGTATCGCCGCGTGACATTGCGGCGATTTTGGTGCGGCGTGTTTTAGCGGCTTTGCCGGTGGGGCTGGCGCGGCGGTTTCGCAAACATGGCCGAGCTGGGCAGTACGGCGTGGTTGATGCGGTTCTCGGCGCGTTCATGACTCCGGCACAGGCGAAATACTGTCAGCAGCGGCTGGCGGCGATGCAGCCGGGCGCGATTTTGGTAGACACGATTTTCCGCGCCGCAGTGCTGGATGATCCTGCTTTGGCCAGCGTTAGAACCCTGATTCTGGCGCATGATGTGTTTCATCTACGCCACCGGATTTTAACCAGTGCTGGGTATCAGGTTTATCCCGCCGCATTATCGCGGGCGTTTGAAGCAGAAATACTTAACAAGGCTCAGGGCATCGTGGCGATTCAGCCGGAGGAAGCCGCGCAGTTCCGTGCGATGTGCCCCACCAGCCCGGTATATGTGGCTTCAATGCCCGCCACCCCCTGCCCGCGCCCGGCCCATGTTGCGCGCTTGGCCCACCGGCTGGTGTTTGTCGGCGGTGATGGCTTACCGAATCTTGATGGGCTACGCTGGTTTTTTAATGAAATCTGGCCGCATTTGTACAACAGCCGCCGTGATATCACGCTGGACCTCATCGGTGACTGCGCAAGCGCGTATGGCACTTTACCAGCAGGCGTTAACCGGGTGGGCAGGGTTGCTGATTTGGGCCCGTATTTGCACCGGGCGAGCCTCGCGATCTCGCCGTTACGGGTGGGCACCGGTTTGAAAATCAAGCTGCTTGATTACGCCCGCCACGGGCTGACCACCATCGCCACACCGCTCAGCCTGCAAGGTTTCGCGGCCGACCGGCGCGCCCCCTTCATAGCAGCAGCTGATTCGCTCAGTTTTTATGCCGCAATCCTGCAATCTCTGCAGCACCAGCCCGATGCTGCCGCAGAGTTGGATGCGATTTATTATGTTGAAAAATATTACGGCATTACAACGGCGTTCGCAGAACTGACAAATGCGTTCCACAATGGTGCACCGTTGAACGTCTTGTAACCAGCGTGGGCGCTGGTGAAACATTTACACCCCGCCACCGGTTTTTGTTTTCCGCAAATTAACCAACGCCGGCGCATAATCGCGCTATGTGTCCGTTATCTTCTCATGCCCAGCCACAACTCCGGCATTCTTGAACCGCCGTCCGCGGCTTTCCAGGATGGATCAGGCGATTCCGAAGTCCGCGAGCTGCGTGCCCGCGCGGCGCGGCGCGATGTAAGCGAGCGTCGCCGGATTGCTGACCGGCTGCGGCAGGCCCTCACGCATCAGGGGTTTCTGTTGCATTACCAGCCCTATCTGAACCTCAAAGCGGGCCGGATGGAGGGTGCCGAAGCGGTCATCCGGCTCAGGCACCGCCGCCGGGGCCTAATACTGCCACATCATTTCATGCCAGTAGCTGAGCATTATGAAGTCATTAACGATATCGGCGCCTGGATGCTGCACCGCGCATGCGCTGATGCCGCGCACTGGCCGGCGAATGTCAATGTTTCGGTTAGGCTGGCGCACCGGCAGTTGCGCAGCGGCCATCTCATCAAGCATCTCATTGAAGCCCTCACCAGAACCAATCTCGCCTCCGAGCGGCTGGAGCTTTGCCTCAGTGAGGCGATGCTGATTGATGATGATCCTGACACGATTTTCACTATCAAGGCGCTGGCCAGCCTGGGCGTTCGGCTGGCATTGCATGATTTTGGCACGGGCCACGCCAGCCTCGCCGCCCTCAAGCGCTTGCCGCTCAGCACCCTCAGGCTTGACCGTCAGATGGTGCAGCGCCTGGGCCAGGATTATGGCGACAATGCTATCGTGCATGCCGCCATTGAGGCTGGTCACGCCATGGGCTGCAGCGTGCTGGCTGATGGCGTGGAAAGCGAGGCGCAAAGCCGGCTGCTGCAGGACATCGGCTGCGATGAAGCCCAAGGCCCCTACTTTGCCCAACCGGTCGCCGCCGAGGATTTTTTGAAGCGTTTTTGATCTTGCGGCTTGGCAGGTTTGCCGCCACCTCAACACTATGGGTATTACAAAAACAGCCGCCATTGTCGGCGCGGGAATGGCCGGGCTTACCGTGGCGGCGCATCTGGCCAAAATGGGCTGGGGCGTCACATTATTTGATAAAGGCCGCAAACCCGGCGGGCGCATGGCTACCCGCTTGCAAGATGGTTTTATATTCAACCATGGCTGCCAGTTTGCCAGTGCGCATGATGCTGGATTTCGCGCCGCGCTGATTGCCAACCAAGCTAAAATATGGCCTGCCACGGGCAATAAATTTAGCGGCACCCCCAGCATGGCCTCATTGGCGGCCTCGTTTGCCAGCGGTTTGAACGTGCAGCTCAACACCCATGTCAGTTTTATGGCGAAGCAGGATGCCGGCTGGCGGCTAAGCCTGCACGATGCTTCCACCACACCTCCCGGTCTGGTCGATCCGCAGGGTGAACTCTCCGCGGCGTTCGATGCGCTGATCCTCGCAATACCCGCGCCGCAGGCCACCGCCCTGCTGGCGGCAATCAACCATCCGTTTGCCGGCGAGCTTGCCAAGGTGCATCTGGCCCCCTGCTGGGCGCTGATGCTGGGCTTTGCAGGAGCGACCCCGGGGCCGGACATTGTAAAACCTCCCACTGGCCCGCTCAGTTGGATCGCCCGTGAAAACACCCGCCCAGGTGCTGGGCCTCAACCGGTCTCATACACCGCCCACGCCAGCGCCGCCTGGAGTGCCGCGCATTTGGAACGCCCCGCTGATGACATCATCGCAACCTTGAGCACGGCCTTCGCGCAAGCCACCGGCATTAGCGCCCCCGCTACATTGGCCCGCGCCCATCGCTGGCGCTACGCTTTGGCTGATGCGCCGCTCAGCCAAGACCATCTGTGGGATCCGCACCAGCAGCTTGGCCTGTGCGGAGACTGGTGCCTGGCCGGAAAACTCGAAGCTGCCTATCTCTCGGGCCGCAGTTTGGGCATAAGGCTGACCACATGAGCCAAAACCCCACCAGCAACGACCCCGCCGAACAAGCCATACTTGCGCTGGTGGTGGCGCGTGGCCCGGATAAATCCATCTGCCCGACCGAAGCCGCCCGTGCTCTGGCGGGCCACCCGCCCGATGAAAAATGGCGCGCCAGCCTCTCTCCCATCCGCCTCGCCGCCCAGCGCCTGGCTAAAGCTGGCAAAATCCAAATTCTGCGCAAGGGCAAGCCGATTGCACCCGAAGACGCGCGCGGCGTCATCCGCCTGCGCCTCGCCCCTGCCGGCGACTAGCCAATGAATTTTCTGCCGTGGCTATTAAGTTTCATATTTCCGCTCTGCGGCACGCTGGGCGCTGACGGCATCACACCGCCGGGTAATGTTGATTTCGGGCATCTGCACCTGCAAGGCCACTCAGAATATCTCGCAGCACCCGCAGGGTTTTTACCGCCCCCAGGCATCATCAGCCCGGCCTACAACTTGCCCCCGGCTGCTTTGTTTGCAACCTTGCAAGCCATCGCCCCCACCCTGCCCCGCACCTTCACGCTGGATAGCGTGCCGCCAAGCCTGCAAGCCGCTTACGTAATCCGCACGCCCGAGGCGAATTTTCCTGATATTCTGGAACTCGCGGTTGTTGCGGCGCCGGACAATAAATCCAGCGTCATTTTCTATTCCCACTCTATTTACGGCGAAAGCGATTACGGCAAAAACCGTGAACATATACTGGCCTGGCTCAACGCCCTGAACGCGAAAGTATCAAAGTAATGCGCCAAACCATGACGAGTTTCATTGCCGGTGTCCGCGAAGCCTGGAGCCTGGCCAAGCCGTATTTCTGGTCGGAGGAACGCTGGGCGGCACGCGGGTTGTTTTTCGCCATCGTCGCGCTGAATTTATTGCTGGTGGCGTTTAACGTCATCCTCACTTATTGGAACCGCGATTTTTTTGACGCTATCCAAAACATGGATTCCCATAGCGCCGTGCAGCTATTGTTTCTCTATAAAGCCGCACCAAAATCACTGCCGATGCCGGGCCTGGTGGAAATTCTAGTCGTGTATGTCGTGATTGCGGTATACGCTTTCTACCTCAACCAGATGCTGCAAATTAAATGGCGCCAATGGATCACCAAGCATTTCCTTGAAAATTGGCTGTCTGACAGAGCTTTTTACAATATCAGCCTCAGCCCTTCCGCCACCATCGGTATCGATAACCCCGACCAGCGTATCTCTGAAGATCTGCGCGATTTCACCACCAACTCGCTCTCACTGAGCCTAGATTTCATCTCAAACCTTGTCACCTTATTCAGCTTCGTTTTTATCCTGTACGCCATCTCCGGCTCAGTGGTGCTATTTGGCATCACCATCCCCGGTTATATGCTGTGGGTCGCGCTGATTTATTCTCTGGTCGGAACGGTTTTAACGCACCTGATTGGCCGCAAACTGATCAAACTCTCATTCGCGCAACAAAAAGTTGAAGCTGATTTTCGCTATAATCTCATTCGGGTGCGTGAAAATCCCGAAGCCATCGCGCTGTACAACGGCGAAGATGACGAGATGATTAGCCTGACCGAGCGCTTCACCGCCATCCGAGGCAACTGGTGGAAAATCATGCGCCGGACCAAGGCGCTGAATTTTTTCACCATCAGTTTTGGTCAGATCGCCGGTTTCTTTCCGCTCATCGTTGCACTACCTCGCTATTTCAGCGGTGCCATCAAGCTCGGCGGTTTGACGCAAATTCAGAATGTATTTGGGCAAGTGCAAGGCGCGCTCTCATGGTTTGTCGGGGCGTATTCAAATTTGGTGACCTATCGCGCCACCGTCTCGCGTTTGTACGGCTTCCAGGAAGCGGTCGCCGCGGCGCGCATTGTCTCAAAGGCAGGCCCGCAGCTTGCCCAGGCGGGTGCGGCTCTCACGTTCAAAAATCTCACCATTAGCCTGCCCGATGGCCGCAAGCTGGTGGATAACGCCAGCCTCACCTTGCCGCCGGGCGAGCCGATTTTGCTCACCGGCCCATCAGGAGCGGGCAAATCCACTCTGTTCCGGGCCATCGCGGGCATTTGGCCATTCGGCAGCGGTACGGTCACGCGCCCCACCGGCACCGCTTTGTTTCTTCCGCAGCGGCCATATTTTCCACTCGGCAGCCTCAAGCGTGCAGTGGTCTATCCGGCGCTGGAATCCGATATCAGCGATTCCACCGTGTGTGAAGCGCTGAATGCGGTCGAACTTCCTAATCTTGTTGGGAGGCTCAGTGAAATTGAAGCCTGGGGACAAATTCTCTCCGGCGGCGAGCAGCAGCGCCTCGCCCTGGCGCGCGCATTGATCGTCAAACCGTCCTGGCTGTTCCTCGATGAAGCCACGTCCGCGCTGGATGCGCCGATGGCTGCGCGGCTGCACCGGTTGCTCACCAAGGCACTGCCCAACACCACCATCGTCGCCATTACCCACCGCGAGCTGGATATGGTCTCCAGCCGCCGCCTGTCCCTGACACCCACGGCTTTGGCAAATGTGACCTGACGCTGGTGTAAATGGCCGGTGCGGCTTCCCATATAAATTTCAACCATATGGACAATGAAACCGTGACCATGAGCCGTACAAATGATCAGTTCAGCAACGCAACAGCCATCGAAATTCCGGTGAGTGGCATTGCTGAATATTTAGCGCATGATTTCAACAATGTTCTTACCGGCATTCTGGGAAATCTGGAGCTGTTGCAACGGCGCGCCACGCGGCAAGGGATCACCTTCATGGACGATTATCTCGCCAGCGCCCGCGGTGCCGCCTCGCGCGGCGTGTCGCTGACCCAAATTCTGACCGCCATGGCGGGGCTGCAAATTCTGGACCCCACCGCGCTGCACACGCAGCACTTCCTCGAGAGCCTGTCGGCGTTATTGAATGAAATTCTGGGCGAGCAACGGCCCTTGCAAATAAATTGTCCCCAGAGCGTTGATAATATTTATTGCGACGCCTTCAAGCTTGAGGGCGCACTTGCCGGTATTGCAAAACATGCCAGCCACACAGCAGAAAATTCCGCGCCCGTCACGCTAACGGCGGTAAATCTCAACATCGATGCTGGCCATAACGCATTGCAAGACATCGCGCCGGGCCGCTACGTGGCCATAATTTTGCAATACACCACCGCTGCAGAAGCACCGGGCGACATGTTCACCGCCGGGCTGGAATTGGCCTCTGCTCAGGGCTTCGCCCGGCAGTCAGGCGGCCAAGCCCTGCTTGACACCGGAGAGCCTGGGTACGTTAAAATCAGTCTGGTTCTACCGACTGCTTCTGAGCAACCTGCTTCGGTGCGGTAATCAGTTCAAGCCGCCGTAAAATCTCGGATAATGTTGCCGGCTTGACCAGATAATCATCGCCCCCGGCCTGCAGGCCCTTCATCCAATCAGAAATTTGGCCAAGCCCTGAAAGAAAAAGTGCTGGGGTATGCACGTTGCTGTTTCGCAAACTCTTCAGCATATCAACGCCATCTATGCCGCCCGGCAACTGCCGGTCGATGATTAGGGCGTCGAAATGCTTGGTTTGCGCCAGCATCAGGCTATCGCGGCCATTGGTGGTGAGTTCCACCACGTGACCCACCTCACGCAGCCCGGTCACAAGGAATTTTGAGACATCGGCGTCATCTTCGACCACCAGAATATACAAAGCTTACCCCCTGTGTTGCCGATCCGTCGGCGATTCCTGACCTTTAGATATTTGTTTTATAAGTCAAGCAGATATAAACCCGCCACCCAAAATTCGAGAGCCATCGTAAAACACCGCCGCTTGCCCAGGTGCCGCCAGAGCCGGGGTATCAAGCAGTAGTTCGGTACCAGCGGCATGCACGGTAATCATGCTGCCCTGCGGCGCTTCGCGCGCCCGTAATTTCACCTGTGCCCGCAGTTCCCCGAATGGAACATCAATGAGCCAATTAACATCACGCAACTGCACCACCCGCGATGCCGCAGCCCGTGGCCCGACCACAATCCGGCGCGTCCCTGGCTCAATTTTGCGTACCACCAGCGCTTCGCCTTTGGCATCGGCGGGAATCCCCAGCCGCTTGGCCTGCCCTACCGTGTAGCGGCCAATACCCTGGTGGATGCCTAGCCGGCTGCCAGCCTCATCCACAATCTCGCCGGCTACCAGCGCATCGGGCCGGAATTTACCGACGATATCGGCGTAGGAACCGTTGGGCACAAAACAAATATCCTGGCTGTCCGGTTTGGCCGCTACCGCCAGACCCATGCGCTCAGCAATGTCGCGCACTTGCGCCTTGCTGGCGAAATCCCCCAGCGGAAACCGACAAAATTCTAGTTGTGCACGGCTGGTGGCAAACAAAAACCAGCTTTGGTCGCGGCTGGAATCCACGGCCTGATGCAACTCGGCCCCGTCTGGGCCATCGACGCGCCGCACATAATGGCCGGTCGCCAACGCGTCCGCGCCAAGGTCCCGCGCCATATCAAGCAAATCACCGAACTTCAGATGCTGGTTGCAGGCAATGCAGGGCACTGGTGTCTGGCCGCTGGCATAGCTATCGGCAAATTCCGCCATCACGCTGGCACGAAAGCGCGCTTCGGCGTCCACTACGTAATGCGCGAAGCCCAATTTATCAGCTACCCGCTTGGCATCATGAATATCCTGCCCGGCACAGCACGCCCCTTTGCGCCCTACCGCAGCACCATGATCATACAGCTGCAGCGTCACGCCGATCACCTCATGCCCGGCCTCGTGCATCAGCCCGGCCACCACCGAGCTGTCCACGCCGCCTGACATGGCGACAACAATTTTCATCCAGCAGCGTTCCGGGTGGCGCTCGGTAGTTTCACCACCAGCCCATCCAAAGCCTCGCTCATCACAATCTGGCAGCCCAGGCGCGAGGTTTTTTCCAACCCGAATGCCAGGTCGAGCATATCCTCCTCGTCCTCGCTTGGCTTGGCCAGCTTGCCAAACCATTCAGGGTCCACAATCACATGACAGGTCGAACAGGCCAGCGAACCTTCGCACGCACCCTCGATGTCAACGCCATGCTTATGCGCCACTTCCAGCACCGACAGCCCGGCCGGCGCATCCACCTCGCGTGCCACGCCATTACGCTCGACAAAAACCATTTTAGGCATCGATAAAACCCTTAATCCGCAGATCGCGCCTCGGTAAGCGGAACCGCCCCGTGATGCAAGGCACGGCGGGCCATAATTTGGTAAGCGTGCTTGAAAGCTTCGCAATCCGCTTTGGTTACGTTCCAGGGCAGCGAAACCCGGATCGCCTGCCCGGCCAGCGCGCCCATACCCATCGCCACCAACACATGGCTGGCCGCAACCTTGCCGGAGGAACAGGCTGAACCTGCCGACACCGCAACCCCGGCTGTATCAAGCGCAATCAACTGCGTATCCGCCCGCACACCCGGCAACGCCAAGCCAACGGTATTGGGCAGGCGCGCCGCGTCCGCACCCATTACCTGGGCGCCAAGTTCTACACAAAAAGCTTCAATATCATCGCGGTATTCGGCTATTTTCAAGGTCTCATACGGCGCATCGAGCGCCACTGCCATCCCGGCGATCGCAGGCAACCCCGGTGTGCCGCCCCGCCAGCCGCGTTCCTGCCCGCCACCTTTCAGCAGCGGCGCCACATGCTCGCCATACGTGCTCGAAAACACCAGCGCCCCAGCGCCCAGCGGCCCACCGGCTTTGTGGCCGGAGAGCGCAAACGAGGCCGCTCCCAGCTTCAGCCAATCTTCCGGACAGCGCCCGGCAGCTTGCGCGGCATCCACATGCAACAACGCGCCATGCGCCGCACAGACCCAGGCGGCGGCGGCGATGTCATGCAGTACGCCGGTCTCATTATTGGCCGCCATCAGGCACACCAGCGCGTTCGGGCTCTCGGCCAGCATCTGGTCCAGCAGCAACAAATCCACCAGCCCGCTCGGCAGCACTGGAATCACCGTCGCTTCGGGGGCCGCCGCCCGTACCGCATCATGCTCGGTCGCCCCGATCAGTATGGGCCGCCCCCGGCCCAGCGCATGAATCGCCAGCGCATTGGCTTCGGTTGCCCCGGAGGTAAACACAATATCCTGTGCCCGCGCCCTGAAGCGTTCGGCCAAACTCTCGCGGGCGGCTTCCAGCACCCGCCGCGCCGCGCGCCCAGCCTGATGCACCGACGATGGATTGCCGGTTACCTCCATCGCAGCCTGCGCCGCCGCCCGCGCCTCGGGCCGCAACGGCTCGCTGGCATTGGCATCCATATAAACCATAGCGCTTAAAAAATACGCTCGCGCGCGGCTTTGGCGATCCGGTTTTCCAAATCGGTCAGCTCCGAGCGCAGCAAATCCACCTCGTGCAGCAGCGGATCAAGACAAGGGTCGGACGGAATCCCGTAAGCATCAAAGCACGGCTTCTCGTCGCGCTCGACTGGCCGGGCAGGGATTCCCACCACCGTGGTACCCGCCGGTACTGGCGCCACCACCACCGCATTGGCACCAACTCTGGCGTTCTCGCCAATCAAAATCGCGCCCAGAACCTTCGCCCCGGCGCCGATGATGACATTATTGCCGATGGTCGGGTGGCGCTTGCCCTTGCTCGAGCTGGTGCCGCCCAGGGTGACCTGATGATAAATATAGACATCATCCCCCACCTCGGCGGTCTCGCCGATCACCACACCCATGCCATGGTCGATGACGAACCGGCGGCCCAATCTGGCGCCGGGGTGAATTTCGATACCGGTCAAAAACCGGCCAATATGCGAGGTAAACCGCCCGGTAAGGTGCCAACCATGCCGCCAGAAGAAATTCGCCACCGCATGGATTGCGACAGCGTGCAGGCCCGGATAGCAGAGCAAAACCTCAAGGTTCGAGCGTGCAGCGGGGTCCCGATCGCGGTATGCCCGGACAGTCTCGGTTAAAAACATAAGGGCCATGCGACATTTCCGTAGGAAAGCAGTGAATAAAGCTTTATATAGACCAACCCCGGGGAAACCCAAACTGTAATCTACCCATGGTCAACCAAACAATCGGGAGCTGAAATGGCTATCCGGACATGCGGTTTCAACCGTGGCGCGTTGCCTGGTTGGAATGGCTGGTTGGATATGATTTTGATGAAAGACGAGATAGAGAATGCCTGAAGTGATGTTTGCTGGGCCGGAAGGCCGTCTAGAAGGCCGCTACCACCATGCCAAGGAACGCGGTGCCCCATTAGCCCTGGTTCTGCACCCGCACCCGCTGCATGGCGGCACCATGAATAACCGCATCACCTATTCGATGTATCAGGTATTCCAGCGCCTGGGCTTCTCGGTCATGCGCTTCAATTTCCGTGGCGTGGGCCGCAGCCAGAGCAAGTTTGACGGCGGCATGGGCGAGATCAACGACGCTGCGGCGGCGTTGGACTGGATGCAGGCGCTCAACCCTGGCCATGGCGGCTTGTGGATTGCCGGCTACTCGTTCGGCGCGTTCGTCGGCATGCAGTTGCTGATGCGCCGCCCAGAAGTCTCGGGTTGGGTGTCGGTAGCCCCGCCGGCCGCGCACTATGATTTCGGCTTTCTCGCACCCTGCCCTTGCGGCGGGTTGATGATCCATGGCGACTCCGATGAAATGGTGCCAGAAATCTCGGTGCGTAAGCTGGTGGATAAGCTGAACCTGCAAAAAGGTGTGGCCATCGACTACCGGGTGTTTGAGGGCGCTGACCATGTGTTCGCCAACCACGCCGACAAAGTGACAGAAGCGGTGGAAGGTTATGTCAGCCAGTCCCTGGCCCGCAAACAAATGGCCCTGGCTGCGGACTAAACTTTAACCACGCTGGCCGTCATTGCCGCACCGGCGGTAATCTTCTTCCTCAAAAGCGGCCCCGCCTCGGTGGGAGCCGCTTTTGTTTTGGTTTTTTGATTCACGTCAATGCCCCGCCGTCGTTGTCAGTCTAAATAAGCTCCATAAAATTTGGAGACACAGCATGATCGTAAATTGGCGGGACCTCATCAACAACATGAACGGCGGCGTGAAAACCCTTCGCCAGGGTGCACCCGATGTCATGAAGAGCTTCTCGGACATGGCCAAGGCCGCCCATAGTGGCGATGCGCTGGACCATAAAACCAAGGAGTTGATTGCCTTGGCCCTGGGCGTTGCCACCCGCTGCGCGCCCTGCATCGCCTATCATGCGGAAGCTGCCGCCAAGCTTGGCGCCACCCGCGCTGAGGTGCTGGAGACCATGGCAATGTCCATTTACATGGGGGCTGGCCCCTCGGCCATGTACGCGGCTGAGGCGCTTGAGGCGTTCGACCAGCTCTCCACCCCAGCTGCCTGAGGCCGCCATGAATAATCTCTCGCAAACCTTGGAGCCAGGGCACCGCCGCTGCGGCTGTGGCAATTTAAACTTAGATGACCCCGCCTTGGCTGTCCTGCCAGCGGTACCGCTTACCGCTGCCGAAATAGCTGATCTGACCGCGATGCGCGAAGAGGAGAAGGTTGCACGCGATGTCTATTTGCGCCTGTTCGACCGTTGGGGCCTGCGGCCGTTCGGCAAAATCAGCGGATCCGAACAATCACACATGGATATGCTGCTAATCATGCTGGACCGCCACGGCCTGCCCGACCCAGTGCGCCGCCTTGATGTTGGGGAATTTAACAGCCCGCAGATGCAAAAACTGCATGATGATCTGCTGGCACGCGGCCTGCTCAGTGAGACCGAGGCCGTCAGCACCGGGCTGCTGATCGAGGAGCTGGATATTATCGACCTCCGGCAAGCCGCGCGCCGCACCAGCCGGCCCGATTTGAGGTTGGTATATGCCAAACTTGAACAAGGCTCACGCAACCATCTACGGGCGTTCAATCGCTGGCTGAATGGGCTGGCCGGGCATTACGATCCCGTTCACCTCACCCGCGCAGAATATGACGCTATAGCGAAGGCTGAGCACGAGCCGTGCGGCTAACAAGTTAGAGTATTCTGCTAACCGTTGTCTGGCCGCGCGAAAGCGGCATGTTGTTTGCTTGTCATCATGCTGTAATAAGACCTGGGATTTTCCAGGTCTGCCAGTCTTGGTATCCAAGGCACGCAAACTGCATAGGAGACAAAGCCTCGTGGATGAAACAATCAGCCGCCGGTCGCTGTTAGCCGCCATTGAGAGCGACCCCTCATCCACTGATGAACTACAGATCATCGCCAAGAAGGTCCATGCTCAATTTTCGGGCAATCTGAACGGTGAGCTGGCCGATTATATACCCGAATTGGCCAAAGTACCGGCCAACCAATTTGGTATCGCGCTCGGTCTGCCGAATGGCCGTGTTGTCACTGTCGGCGACGCGCAAGTTCCTTTCACCATCCAATCGATCTCAAAAGCCTTCACTTACGCGTTGCTGCTCGACATGATCGGCCCGGATGAAACCGCCAAAGTGGTGGGCGTGCAGCCAAGCGGTGATCCTTTCAACACCATTTCGCTGGATGGCCGCACCAACCGCCCGTTCAACCCGATGGTGAACACCGGCGCCATCGCGGTGGCAGGCAAGCTGCGTGAATTGTTGGGCGCGGATGCTTTCACTAAAATCCTTGAGCTGTTCGGTCAGGCGGCGGGCCGCAGCCTTGCTGTCGATGAAAAGGTCTTTGAATCCGAGCGCGAAACCGGCCACCGCAACCGCGCCATTGGCCACTTGCTCAGGGCGGCTGACGTGTATGCTTTGCCGGTTGATGAGGTACTGGAAATTTATTTCAAGCAATGCTCGATCCTGGTTACCGCCGCTGACCTGGCCGTGATGGGCGCCACCTTGGCCAATCTCGGCAACAACCCGATGACCGGCAAGCGCGTCTTTGGGCTGAACGCGGTACGCCAGGCATTATCGGTGATGTTCACCTGCGGCATGTATGACGGTGCTGGTGAATGGGCATGCAAAGTGGGCCTGCCCGCCAAAAGCGGCGTTGGCGGTGGGATTTTGGCTGTGGTTAACCGCCAGATCGGCGTCGCGGTATTCTCCCCCCGGCTGGACTCAAACGGCAATTCGGTGCGCGGCCAGCTCAGCTGCGCCAAGCTCGCCGATGACCTGGGGCTGCACGCCTTCGATGCCCTCAACCATGGCTCCAGCTTTTTACGCGGAATGCTTTAAAAACGCTGCGATTTCGCCGACGGTCAGCTCATCCATCAAGGCCGGCGCGTGCCCGGCATCGCCCACCACCAAGCCCTTGGCGCCGCTGGCCTGCATCTGCTGGAAGGTTTCCGGCGTCAACAGGTCGCTGCTGGCACCACGAATCGCCAGAACCGGCGTTTTAATCATCCCCCAGAGCGGCCATAAATCCACATCTGCCGGTGTGGAATCGCGGATTGGCTCGATGATATTGGGGTCGTAATGCAGTGCATAGGCGCTGCCACCCGCCGGATCGAGGACTGAGCGCGCCGAAATCCGGGCCAGATAATGCCACTGGGCATCGCTCAAATCGCCAAATGGCGCGTGGATTTGCCTTAAATGCGCTTCCAATGCCGCCATCGAGGCGAAACTCTGCGGTGCAGCCGACATATAGTCGCGTATTCTGGTCAAGGCGGCCTTCGGGATATGCGGCCCGATATCGTTCAGCACCAGCGCGGTAATTGGTGAGCCACCCGCCGCCGCTGTCATCATGCCACAAATGCCGCCCAGCGATGTCCCCACCCACGCCACCGGCTTGTTGATCGCGGCCAGCAAATGTGCCAGTGCGGTTACATAGGTTGGCGGCTGGTACAGCGCCCCGCTCGGCAACCAATCAGACTTTCCGCGGCCCGGCAAATCCGGGCAGATAACATGAAAATGCTCAGCCAACGCCGTCGCCAGCGGGTCAAAATCCCGGCCATTGCGGGTTAGCCCGTGCACGCACAGCACCGCCGGGGCTGCAGGATTGCCAAACTCCACATATGCCAGACGGTAAAATGCCGTGCCAAGCAAATATTGAACCGAGCCTGCACGCGCCATGACGATTACCCCTAAATAATATTTTTGGCCCGCAAATCGTTGAGGGCCGTTTGATCAAATCCCAGCCAATTGGCCAGCACATCATTGGTATGTTCACCCAAAATCGGCGGCGGTAAACGATAGTCAGCAGGTGTCTCGGAAAGCCGTACCGGGTTGGCAACAAGTTGCATGGCAACGCCACTGCCATGCTGCATCTCAATTATATTATTCCTGGCGATAACATGCGGATCAGCAAACACCTGTGCAAGAGTGTTAATCGGGCCGCAGCCAATTTTCAGCGCTTCAAGCTGTTCAATCCACGCCGCCGTGGTCATGGTTTTCATAATCGCCGCCAGCGTGTCGGTCACCAATTGGCGGTTCATCACCCGTGCCGCATTGGTTACAAACCGCTCGTCGGCCAGCAACGCCTCGGCACCAAAATTCGTGCAGAACTTCGCAAATGTCGGGTCGTTACCAATCGAGAGCACAATATACCCATCAGCGGTCGCAAACACTTGGTAGGGCACAATATTCGGATGATTATTGCCCAGCCGCACCGGTGCAACCCCGGTTGCCAGATAGTTCATACCCTGGTTCGCCAGCCAAGCCACATGCGTATCCAACATGCCAATATCCACCTGCTGACCCAGCCCGGTGCGCTCCTTATGGCGAAGCGCTGCCAGCACCCCGATGCAGCCGTACAGACCGGCAAACACGTCCGCCACCGGCACGCCCACCTTCTGCGGCTCACCGGTTGGGTCGCCGGTCAGACTCATAATCCCGCCCATCGCCTGAATTAAGCCGTCATACCCGGGGCGCGGCGCGTAAGGGCCGGTTTGGCCGAAGCCGGTAATCGAGCAATAAACCAACCCAGGCTGGATTTTATGGATTTGCTCATAACCCAGGCCATATTTCGCCAAGGCGCCAACCTTAAAATTCTCCACCAGTATATCGCATTGCGCGATCAACTGTTTGGCAATCTCCTGGCCTTCCGACGTTGCGATATCTAGCGTAACCGAGCGCTTATTGCGGTTGACGCCGGAAAAATACGCGCTCTCATCGGTGCCTGGCATCACCGGTGGCACAAAACCACGGGTATCATCGCCGCTGCCGGGCTTCTCAATTTTGATAACATCGGCCCCCATGTCGGCCAGCATCTGTACGCAGGTGGGGCCGGCCAGAACGCGGGTAAGGTCGAATATTTTTAGCCCTGTCAGCGGGCCGCTTGGCATTTTTATTGTCATGAAGTCCGCATAAACGATCAATTCAACCCAGACAACACGCCGCATTTTCGCCACACCAACAGCCGAAACTACTTACATGAGCCAAACAATGACCAATTTCGACTCTCCTGCCCTGTTTCAGGGTGTCATCGCCCGCCGCCTGTGCGCCTTCGTGCTCGATGTCATTTTTATGGGGATCATCGGCTGGGTGGTGGCCACCAATATCTTTATATTCGGATTGTTCACCCTCGGCCTCGGCTTTTTCATGTTTCACGTCATGCCATTTTTCCCGATCCTGTATTACGCGCTGGCGGTTGCCACCGGCGGCACGCCCGGCCAGCGTATATTCAGCCTGGCGGTGCGCCAGGATGTCGACCTCGCAGCCCCCACCCCAGCGCAGGCGCTGGTCTGGGCCATTTTGCTGTGGCTCAGCTTTTTCGTGCTTGCCGGGCTGCCTTTCGCCATGGCGCTGGTCGGCTCGCGTCACCGTGCGGGGCACGATCTGTTCTCAGGACTGGTAATTATACGAATCGCCTAAAACAGTGCTTGACGTGACCACGGACAAGCACAAACATACTAACACATGAGCTTCAAACCTGCCCGCCGTCCGCATTTCTTCTATACCACGGCGCCGCTGCCGTGCCCTTATGTGGCTGGCCGCACGGAACGTAAGGTCGTCACTGAACTCGCCGGCGTCAGTGCCGAAAGCCTGCATGACCGTCTCTCCCGCGGCGGTTTCCGGCGCAGCCACAATATCGCTTATGCGCCGGTCTGCCCAAACTGCAATTCCTGCGTCCCCATTCGGATTCGCGCCCAGGAATTTACCCCCAGCCGGACCCATAAAAGGCTGAATAAACTGAACGCTGACCTGACCGTGCAGGAAATGCCGCCGCGCGCCACCGCAGAGCAATATCAGCTTTTCCAGCATTACCAGCAGGCCCGCCACGGCGATGGCGACATGGCGACCATGAGCTTTTATGATTATCGCGCCATGGTCGAGGATACCCCGATCGAAACCTCGATCATTGAATTTCGTGACCGCCAGGAGCGCCTGCTCGGTGCCTGCCTGATTGACCGTGTGGGCGACGGTTTTTCCGCCGTTTACAGCTTCTTCACCCCGGAAGCTGATGAACGCTCGCTGGGCACCCAAGCGATTCTATGGTTGATCAACCGCACCGTCGAGCTGGGTTTGCCCTATGTTTACCTTGGCTACTGGGTGGCTGAAAGCCGTAAAATGGCCTATAAGGCCAAGTTCCGCCCCAGCGAGATACTCCGTGGTGGCCAGTGGCGCGCGTTGACGCAGGCAACACTTGCCGCCAAGCCGGCCGCTCCGGTGAGAGATCGTCAACTCGTCTCGACGTAAACCCCCAGCCGCATTGCGCCGCACCCTTTGCCTTGCTACATGCAATTTATAGTCGGAGCGTAGCGCAGCCTGGTAGCGCACCAGTCTGGGGGACTGGGGGCCGTGGGTTCGAATCCCGCCGCTCCGACCATTTACAATGAACTTTCCGTGTTATCCTCGCATCATCAAAGCCCGGTTGTATGGTTAATTCACCGTAGGCAGTTTAAGCGCTAAATATGTCATTTAGCCATCAAAACGCAGAGCCCTTCATTGGGTTGGCCCAAGCCCCCACGCGAAACAATCCGCATGAAAATAGCGCCCTCACCGTGCGTGGCCTGTGCAAATCATTTGCCAAGCCGATCATCAACAATCTCGACCTCACCATCGCCCCTGGCGAAATTTATGCTCTGCTTGGCCCCAATGGTGCCGGCAAAACCACCACCCTGCGCATGATCGCCGGGCTGCTGAAGCCGGATTCGGGCAGCATCGAGGTGTTCGGAGTCGATGTCCTCACAGCACCACGCGCCGCCAAAGCCATGATGGCCTGGCTGCCTGATGAACCACTGCTATATGATAAACTCTCCGCCCTCGAATATCTCGAATTCGTCGCCGGCCTCTGGCAGGTTGAACCCGCAACCGCCGCCGCCCGCGCCGAAAACTTACTAGAAACATTTGGCTTGTGGCCCCACCGGCATGAGCGTTGTGAGGGGTTCTCGCGCGGCATGAAGCAAAAAACCGTGCTGGCAGGCGCGTTAATTCATACCCCAAAATTATTTATCCTCGACGAACCCTTAACCGGCTTGGATGCCGCCGCCGCAAAACTGGTGAAATCAATCCTCACCCAATGCGCTGCTGATGGCGCTGCCATCATCATCACCACCCACATCCTTGAAGTGGCTGAGCGTTTGGCCTCGCGCATCGGCATTCTCTCCGGCGGTAATTTATTAGCGCAAGGCAGCTTTGCTGAATTACAAGCCGCCGCCGGGCAACATGAAAATGCCAGCCTGGAAGACGTGTTTCTGCATCTCACCACCCGTGCCGATGTTTAAGCCCACCGCGAGCTTCCCCTGGCTACTGGCGCACGAAATCAAACTACTCTGGCGCGGCTCCATTTTATTGCGCACCAGCAAGTATGTGCTGGTGCCGGTTATCGCCGTCAGCATCATCTTCCAGGCCATCGCCCTTCTCATTGTCAAATATCTGCAAACCCAAACCTTACCGCTGCCGGTTCTGATTTTAATCGCCAACATCAATTTGATTTTCCTCAGCGGCCTGATGCTGTCGCGCGCCATGACCTCTGCCATTGATGTTTTATACGCGCGCGGCGACGCTGATTTCCTGCTCGCCTCCCCGATCAAGCCCATCCGCATCCTGGCGGTTCGCATGATCGGCGTTGCCGCCAGTGTGGCCGCACCATGGTTGTTGCTTGCGGCAGCGCTCGCCAACGCGCTAGCCTTTTTTGGAAACTGGCAGGCGCTGGCAGCCTATATCATCATTCCCATGGTCGCTGTCCTGGTCACGGCGATCGCATTTTTGTCCGTGGTGTCATTGGTCGCTAGCATTGGTCCGGCGAAGGCCCGGCTAGTCTCGCATGGCATCGCGCTGTTCATCGGCGTGTTCATCTTCGCGCTCGGCCAAGCACCGCACTACATCGCCCCCGCCAATTTGCGCGCTCTATGGCTGGCTTTCATGCCGAATGCCGACAACATCAACGCCGCCATCTGGTTGCCGGCCCGCGCATTTCTGGGCGAATTTATACCCGCTACATTATTTTGCGCCGTCTGCATGTTGGTCTTCTGGCTGGTGCTTCTCACCCGTGCCCGGCAATTTGCCGACGGCACCATCAGCGCCGCCGCCTATGGCAGCGGCCCAGCGCGGCGGCGCGCCAATGCGGCCTTCCGGAGAACCCCTTTCGCCGCGACCATGTTAAAAAACCTTCGGTTACTTCTGCGCTTTCCCGGACTCGTCACGCAAACCGTCTATCGCTCCCTCACCCTGGTTCCCGTCACCATGATTCTCACCGGCCACTTCGCTATCGGGACGGGACCGGGTGTTGTGATACCGCTGCTGGTGTTTCTGGCCGGCCAACTGGCGCTATTTTTTATCTCGATCATCATTGGCGGTGAGCAATCCCCTGATCTTCTCGCCTCGGCACCCGTGGCACAACAAACCGGCCGCCGGGCCGCCTACGCCGCTGCGGCTTACGCCTGCCTCATCGTCATGGCGTTACCTATTATCGGCGTGGTTTTCCGTGAAAGCCAAATGCTGCCAATGCTGCTGGCAGCCATTATGGGTTCAATTCTGAGCAATCTCATGCTGGGTCAGAGATTTCCCATTCCATTACTTCGCCCGGCGTTTGGTAAAACCCAAACCGGCACGGTATTTAGCTTGATTTTGGGCGTTTCCGCAAGCAGTCTATGGGCTTGTCTCGCCTGGCTGGCGGTCACGATACACCCTCTCGCAACGCTTTAATTTGCTGCGGGTACCAGCGAGCCTCCCGCCAACCGCCAAATCCGGTCAAGTTTCTCAACGCCGGTTAACCGATGCGCAATCAACACCAAACTGCGCCCCTTCACCGCATGATTCAACGTCTCATAAAACGCTGCCTCCGTCGCCGCATCCAACCCGGCGCAAGGCTCATCAAGCAGCAAAATCGGCGCCCCTGACAGCAATGTTCGTGCCAGCGCCAACCGCCGCCCCTGCCCGCCGGAGAGCGTATTACCGCCCTCACCCAGCCAACTATCAAGCCCCTCCGGCAGCGCTTGCACGGTGTCAGCCAGTTGCGCGGTTTCCAGCGCTGCCCATAACTGCGCTTCATCCGCCAGTGGGTCACCCAGCAGCAAATTATTACGGATGGAGTCAGCAAATAAATGCGTGCGCTGCGATAAATACGCAATTTTACTGTGCACCACCTCAGCCGGCAGAGCCGCAATATCCACCGCCCCCAGTTTGATCTTACCGCTTTGCGGTGCCGCCAATTTCAACAACAAAGCCGCAATGGTCGATTTCCCAGCACCCGACGGCCCCAATAGTGCGGTGCGTGATCCTGCCGGCAGTTGCAACGACAAATTTTCAAAAACATATGGCAAGTCTTCAGCATAGCGAAAACTAACATGCTCAAAACTCACGGCGTGGCCATGCGGCATTGGCTCTGGGCGCGCTGTGTCAGATTTTACGGGGTCAGCCACTGGCGGTCCGGCTTGCGCTGCCTCAACCACCCGCGCGGCAGCTATTTGTGATTGTCCAAGCAACACGCCAGAGCGCGGCATCGCGCTCACCGCCTCGAAGGCTGCCGTCAATACAAATACCGCCACCGCGGCCGCCAGCGGGCCGGAGGTAAAACCAATCAGCAATGCCAATAAAATACCGGTTTGCGCTACTAAAAACCCACTAACATTCAAACTGCTGATCCGGCTTGCCAATTCACGCTGGGCTGCCAAAAGTGTTGCTTCCCGCGCCTGCACCATCGCCAGCATCCGCCCTTCGGCAGCAAATATTTTCACCTCGCGCAGGCCACTCAGCGCATCAAGTGCGGCACTACGCAGCCCGGCCATCGCCAATGCGGCACGTTTTGCATGCTCACCCGCCAACGCTGCTGCCCGCCACGGCAAAACTACAGCCACCATCACAAACAATGGTAACACCAGCAACACCCAGACGCTCTCGTGGCGTAATACCACCAGCAATATCGGCAGCAAAACCAGTACGCTCAGTCCTGGCACAATAATGCGTAAGTACAGCCCATCCAGCGCCTCAACATCATTCACCAGCCGCGCCAGCGCATCACCGGCACGGCGCATGCCAAGCCCACCCGCCGCACTCTGGGCAAGCCCCGTGAAAAACCACACCCGCACTCCACCCAGGGCGCGGAACATCGCATCATGCGTGACCAGCCGCTCCAGGTAGCGCAGCACCACCCGCGCCACGCCCGCCATTTGCAGCGCCAGCGGCACCAGCAGCACGCCGCCAAGCACAGACGTTGCGGTATAGCGCGCGGCGTTTTGCATCAACATAATACCAGCCACCAGAGCCGCCAATGCCAACAACGCACCAAATGCCAGATACATAAAATGTGCCCGCCAAAGCCCCAGAATTTTCCGTACCGGGCTCATGCCACCCCCCGCAACTTGGCGTGCCTGATCGCATCCAAATCCAACCGCCGCGCCCCGGTATCCCTGGCAAACTCCATCGCCAGCACCGAATGGCTGGCCAGCACCACTGTGCGGCCCATTGCCAGACGCTTCAGACTCTCCAGCACATCGCGCTCCACCGCCGGGTCCAGATGCGCTGTCGGCTCATCGAGCAACAACAACGGCGCATCTTTTAGAAATGCCCGCGCAATGGCTATCCGCTGCGCCTGCCCCCCCGAGAGCCCAAACCCCGCCTCGCCGATCGGCGTCTCCAGCCCCAGCGGCAATGCGGCAATAACCTCGCTCAACCGCGCCAATTTGACCGCCGCCGCCACCTCGTCATCGCTCGCCTCAGGCCGGGCAAATTTAATATTCTCACCGATCGTGCCACCAAAAATCATCGGCTTCTGGCCGATCCATCCGATCATCCGCTCCCGCGCTGCCGGGATTACTGTCGCCAGCTCAATCCCATTAAACGTTACTTTGCCCTCGGTCGGTTCAATGAACCCTAAAATCAAATCGATGATCGTCGATTTCCCTGCACCTGAAGCGCCGGTAAGCAACAATGTCTCCCCAGCTGGCACCCTAAACGACAGATGCTCCAGCACCGCCCGGTCATCCCAGCCGAAACTCACGCCCTCGAACGCCAAAGTCACCCCGTGCGCCGCAACGCTGCGAATTTCCACCGCCCCGACCAAATCAGGCATCGGCGGCAAATTCACCAAATCCTCCGCCACCGCTTCCGCCGCCATCCGGTCTTGATATACCGCGGCAAAACGCCGCAAGGGTGCGAAAAACTCTGGCACCAGCAGCAATAAAAACAATGCCACCGGCACCAAAGCCGGTTGCGCGCTAAGGTGCCCGGCAAACCTGACCACAATCGCCACCAGCGATGCCGCCGCCGCCAGATCCAGCGCGGTTGAGGATAAAAACGCCACCCTCAGCACCCGCATGGTGCGCACGCGTAGTTCATCGGCTGCCTTGCCGAGGGCGGCTGCTTCATCAGCGGTGCGTCCCGCCAGCACCAATGTTGAAATGCCGCGTATCCGGTCCAAAAACCGCACCTGTAACCTGGTCATCGCCACAAACTGCCGGCTTGCCGCCCGGCCAGCCCCAATGCCTGCCAGCGCCATTGCCACTGGCACCAGCATCCCGGCCACCAGTAACATCAAGCCCGAGCGCCAGTCAGCTGCCAGCGCCACCACACCAATGAACAAAGGCCCGAGCACCGCTAAATCGGTGGCGGGAATCCAACTGGCGTGAAACCCATCCATCGCCTCTACCTGGTCAACCGCCACCGATGCCAGCGCCGCCGAGTGCCGCCCGCGCAAACCGTTTGGCCCCGCCGCCAGTAATTTCTGAAACATATCGCTGCGCAACCGCCGCCTGGCCGCAGCGCCCATCTCGAAGCTCATCACCTCGGCCTGACGCAAACACGCCGCCCGCAGCAGCACGCAGACGATAAACCCCGCTACATCCAGCGCGACATGCGGCCCCCGCATGGCTGGCAACAGCACAGCCGCCAGCAAATTCGCCGCAAAAAACACCTGCCCCACCCCAGCCGCTATCTGGCCGAGACCAAAGGCTACCGGGACCAAAGCCGCCTTGCGTCCAATTTTTTTCTCTGCCGCCACCCAGGCTTTGGTTTTTGCACTCATGGCACGCTAATTAGTCGGTTCAGATCAAGCTGCACAGGTACCGCAACCTCACAATGGCTGGACGTGTCACAAAATTTCGCGCAAAGCGCCGCTTCATGCTGATCGCCAGAACAATAAAAGACCTCAACACCGCCCGCGCCAGCCTTGGCGCCGCACTCGGCTTTGTACCCACCATGGGCGCCTTGCATGAGGGGCATTTAGCCCTGATCGAAGCCGCCAAAGCGAACGGCGCCAGAGTTGCCGCCAGCATTTTCGTAAATCCCACCCAGTTTGGCCCTAGCGAGGACTTCACCCGCTACCCCCGCACCGAAGCAGCTGACCTTGAAAAGCTCGCGGCTGCCGGCTGCCATTTAGTCTGGCTGCCAGATGTTGCCACCATGTACCCGCCCGAGGGTGCCACCACCATCACGCTATCCGGGCCGGCCACCCGCTGGGAGGGCGCCATCCGCCCCGGCCACTTCGCCGGGGTCGCCACTGTCGTTGCCAAATTATTCGGCCAGGTCCGCCCTGCCCGCGCCTATTTCGGCGAAAAGGATTTCCAGCAGGTGCAGGTCATCACCCGCATGGTGGCGGACCTTTGTCTGCCCGTGAAAATCGTCGCCATCCCCACCATCCGCGAACCTGATGGCCTCGCACTCTCGTCGCGCAACCGCTTCCTCTCACAGCAAGACCGCGCCCTGGCACCCATTCTATACGCCAATTTGCGCACCGCCGCCGCCAGCATCGCCGCCGGCAAGGATGTCACTAAAACCCTTGAGGATGCCTGCAATAATTTAACTGCATCTAACCTCTCGCCAGATTATTTTAACCTGGTTGATGCAACTTCGCTGGAACCAATAACAAATCTCACCGCCGGCGCGCGCATTCTGGCCGCCGCCAAGCTCGGTCCCATCCGGCTATTGGATAATATCGCGGTCAGTTAGCGCTTTATTCCGCCGCGGCCCGCAGCGCCGCACCACCTGCCAGCGGCGCCAGCGGCATTGCCAGCACCAGCATCGCCGCCAGCATTAGCAACGGCGCCTCAGGGTGCGGCGAGGTTACCGCCGCGCAGCCAAAAATCAGCACCGGAATCATCAGAGGCAGCGTGATCAGCGGCATCAGCACCGCCGAGCGCCGCGCCCCCAGCGTAATCGCCCCCGCCATGGTGCCCAGCAACGAAAGCAGCATGGTCCCCGGCAGCAAGGTCAGTAGCAGCATCGGCACGCTTTGCGCCGGCATCCGCAGCATCACCGCCAGCGGCGCTGCAATCAACAGCAGCGGCAAGCCGGTGGTCAGCCAGTGCGCCAAGGTTTTTACCCCAGCCACCCCGCCCGCCGACAGGCCCGACAGCAGCAGCAAATCCAGCGTGCCATCTTCAAAATCCGCCCCAAACAGCCGGTCCAGCGGCAGCAGCGCCGCCAATAGCGCGCACACCCACACAACCCCCGGCGCAATGGCGCTCAAAGTCCGGGCATCCGGCCCCAGCGCAAACGGGAACAAGGTCGCCGCGATGACAAAAAACAGTAGTGCTGCCGCCGTGTCCGAGGCATGCCGCCACGCCAGCCGCAATTCCCGCCCTAACAGCCGCCTCACAGGTTCAAAGTTCCAGCTGCAGGTAAATCCAGCGGCGTATGGGTACTGGCGATAATCATGCCGCCGCCCTGCAAATGCCCGGCAAACACCTCACCCAGCATGGCAATCGAGCGCGCATCCAGCCCATTGGTCGGCTCATCCAGCAGCCATAACGGCGCCTTCGAGGCGATCACTCGTGCCAGCGCCAACCGCCGCTTCTGCCCGGCGGAAAGCAGCTTTGCCGGCAGGTTGCGGAAGGATTCCAGCCCCACCGCCACCAAAGCTGCCTTGTCAGCCACATGCTCACCTACGCTCAGCGCCAGTTTCACCGCATCCAGATGCCCCAGCCAGGCGATCCGCTTGGCGTGCGTCGGCAAATCATCCAGCGCATCCTCACCATTCCACAGCAACCGCCCCGCCGCCAACGGCGTTAGCCCCGCCACCGCCCGCAGCAGTGACGATTTCCCAGCCCCGTTTTGTCCGCGCAACAGCAATGCCCCGCCCGCTGGAACAGCAAACCCCACATCGCGGAAAACCAGCCGTTCCCCGCGAAACACCGCCAAAGTTTCTGCTAATACCAGTGTAAGAAAACCTTTCGTATCAATAGACGGAGCCCCCCGGCTATGGTTAAAGCCGGACGGTATTTATTGCTTTAATAGAAGGTAACATCATTCCATGACAGCCATCGGCCACGACACCCTTAAAACCTTGAAAACCCTTACCGTTGAGGGCAAGGATTATAAGTATTTTTCGCTGGCCGAAGCCGCTGACGCGCTGGGCGACATCTCGTTGCTGCCCCGCACCCTGAAAGTTTTGCTTGAAAACATCCTGCGCTTTGAAAATGGCGGCAGCTATACGGTTAATGATGCCAAATCCATTATCGCCTGGCTCACCACCGCCTCCTCCACCAACGAGGTCCCCTTCAAGCCGGCCCGTATCCTGATGCAGGATTTCACCGGCGTCCCCGGCGTGGTTGACCTTGCCGCCATGCGTGACGGCATTCTGGCACTGGGTGGCAAGCCTGAAAAAGTGAACCCGCTGGTGCCAGTTGACCTGGTGATCGACCATTCGGTGATGGTGGATGTTGCAGGGTCAGCCAGCGCTTTGGCCACCAACATCAACATGGAATTTGACCGCAACGGTGAGCGTTACCGCTTCCTGCGCTGGGGCCAGGAAGCCTTCGATAATTTCCGCGTGGTTCCGCCTGACACCGGCATCTGCCACCAGGTGAATTTGGAATATCTGGCCCAGGTTGCCTGGACTTCCGAGAATGGCGGCGCCACTTTTGTGTACCCTGACACTCTCTACGGTACTGACAGCCACACCACCATGGTCAACGGCATGGGCGTGCTGGGCTGGGGGGTTGGCGGCATTGAGGCTGAGGCCGCCATGCTTGGCCAGCCAATCGCCATGCTGATCCCCGATGTCATCGGTTTCAAACTTACCGGCAAACTGCCCGAAGGTGCCACCGCCACTGACCTTGTGCTCACCGTCACGCAAATGCTCCGTAAAAAGAGCGTGGTTGGCAAGTTTGTTGAATTTTATGGCCCGGGGCTTGATGATTTAGGCCTCGCGGATCGTGCCACCATCGCCAACATGGCCCCAGAATACGGCGCCACCTGTGGCTTCTTCCCGGTTGACCAGATTACCCTGGATTATTTGCATCTCTCGGGACGCGATGAACACCGCATCAAACTGGTTGAAGCCTACGCCAAGGCGCAAGGCCTATGGCGCACCAATGTCGACCCCAAATTCACTGACACGCTTGAGCTCGACATGGGCACCGTGCTGCCCTCATTGGCGGGCCCGAAGCGTCCACAAGACCGCGTGCTGCTGAAAGATGCTGCCTCCGCTTTCAAAGTTGAGCTTACCAAGTCGCTTGGTGTTGCCGCCAACGATGTCGGCACCACTGCCAAAGTTGCCGGCACTAACTATGAACTCACCCATGGCGATGTGGTGCTGGCCGCCATCACCTCCTGCACCAACACCTCGAACCCGAATGTGCTGGTAGCCGCCGGGCTTGTTGCCCGCAAAGCCCGCGCTCTGGGCCTTACGCCGAAGCCCTGGGTGAAAACCTCGCTGGCCCCTGGCTCACAGGTCGTCACCGAATATCTCGACAAATCCAACCTCTCGGCTGACCTTGATGCGCTGGGTTTCCAGACCGTCGGCTACGGCTGCACCACCTGCATCGGCAACTCCGGCCCGTTGCCGGATGCGATTGTGGATGCCATCGAGAACAACAAGTTGGTGGCCGTCTCGGTGCTCTCTGGCAACCGCAACTTTGAAGGCCGCGTGCACCCGAACGTGCGCGCCAACTACCTCGCCAGCCCGCCGCTGGTGGTGGCCTACTCATTGCTCGGCAACATGCGCGAGGACATCACCACCGCCGTGCTGGGCACCTCAACTGCCGGTAAGCCGGTATATTTAAAGGACATCTGGCCGACCAACCAGGAAATTACCGACACCGTCGCCGCGGCCCTGAACCGCCAGATGTTCCTTGAGCGTTATGGTGATGTGTTTAAGGGGCCAAAGCAGTGGCAGGAAATCGCTGTCACCGGCGGCACTGACACCTACACCTGGCCGTCCGGTTCCACCTACGTGAAAAATCCGCCGTATTTTGATGGTATCACCATGGAACCAAAGCCGGTTGGCGACATCAAAGGTGCCCGCATCCTCGCCATTTTAGGTGATAGCATCACCACCGACCATATCTCCCCCGCCGGCAATATCAAAAAATCCAGCCCGGCCGGCGTGTTCCTCAGCGAGCATCAGGTGTTGCAGAAAGACTTCAACTCCTATGGTGCGCGCCGCGGCAATGACGACGTGATGGTACGCGGCACCTTCGCCAACATCCGCATCAAGAACGAGATGCTGGCCAATATTGAAGGCGGCATGACCCGCCATTACCCCTCCGGCGACGAACTCGCGATCTATGATGCCTCAGTGCGCTACAAGGCTGCGGGCATCCCGCTGGTGGTATTCGGCGGTAAGGAATACGGCACGGGTTCATCGCGTGACTGGGCCGCCAAAGGCACCATGCTACTGGGTGTCAAGGCCGTGATCACCGAGAGCTTCGAGCGTATTCATCGTTCCAACCTCGTCGGCATGGGCGTGCTACCGCTGACCTTTAAGGATGGCATGGACCGCAAAACATTGAACCTAAAGGGCGACGAGCTGATCGACATCGTCGGCTTAGATAACCTCGCACCGCGCATGGACCTCAAACTCGCCATCCACCGCGCCAACGGCACCACCGACCATGTAGATTTATTCTGCCGCGTCGATACCGCTGATGAGGTAAACTACTACCAGCATGGCGGCATTTTACAGTATGTGCTGCGGGGCATGGCAGCCTGACGCCCCGCAAACGTCACTAAAAAGGGGACCCCAGGGTCCCCTTTTTTATCTCGCCACCGTCTCCCGACATGCTCAATCACTCTCTGACAAACCAGGTCCTGCCCTATCATACCCGCACAACATTCATGAGCGTCATACCCGCGCAGGCGGGTATCTTCTTCACCCAACCCCGCCCACAATGGCTGAGCACGCCCCGCCTGGGTAACCAAACACCCTGCGATCTAGCCCAGCAGAGCACGCAATTGTTCCAATGCCGTGAGCGTGTCAGCCAGCAAGGCCCGCAGCCGCTCGGCCTCCGGGTCAGCCTTCTGGCGGACCAGCACGCGCGCTTGTGCCGGGCGCAGATTATCCGAGCGCATTGGCAGAGCCGGTTCCGCCGGCAGCAGGCCTGGCATCGGCAGTTGGGGCGGTTGGTCGATTGGTTTACGCATCTGCTCGGCTTCCGGGATCATCGTTCGTTCCACCTCAGCCGCCAGACGCTCATCCGCTGACGCAGGCGGAATATCTTCATGCAACGCCCCGCCGCCTTCACGCAACAGTCTTTGCACGCCTTTAATGGTGTACCCCTGTGTATAGAGCAAATCCGCTACCCGCCGCAGTAGCGCCACGTCTTCGGGCCGGTAATAGCGCCGCCCGCCGCCGCGCTTAAGCGGCCTCACCTGTGGAAATTTGGTCTCCCAAAAACGCAGCACATGCTGCGGCACATGCAGCTCATCCGCCACTTCGCTGATGGTACGGAAGGCATCGGCAGATTTACGGGTGCGCCCGCGCGCTACATCCGCTGGATGAGCATCATCTAGATGCTCGTCAGAGAAATCGGCATCTCCCCCTTGATCCAATTTCATGGGGCTCAATGTTCTTGCGGCGTTGTATCAGGCGCATTCACCGCATCGCGCAGCATCTGGCTGGGCCGGAACACCAGAACCCGCCGCGGCAGGATCGGCACTTCGACCCCGGTTTTCGGATTCCGGCCTATCCGGCGCCCCTTCTGACGCACCGAAAAAGTTCCAAACCCACTGATTTTAACAGATTTCCCCAGCATGAGTGCGTCGGCCACACGGCTCAACATCGCCTCCAACAAATCAGCCGACTCGTTACGAGATAACCCAACCGTGGCATAAATAGCCTCAGTGAGCTGAGCGCGCGTCAATGTGTTCATTATACAAGATTAGCACGCGTTTCAGCGCGGTCAAGAAATCCTTGTGGATTTCCTACATTCGCAACAATGCCGAGCCCCAGGTTAAACCGCCACCTAAAGCTTCCAACAGAACCAGTTGCCCGGGCATGATTTTACCATTCGACACGGCCTGATACAGCGCCAAAGGTATCGAAGCAGCAGATGTATTGGCGTGCTGGTCCACCGTCACCACCACGCGCTCAGGTGGCAGACCCAATTTTTTGCCAACGCCATCAATGATCCGCAGATTGGCCTGGTGCGGCACCAGCCAGTCAATATCCTTATTTGTCATGCCATTAGCCGCCAAAGCTTCATTAACGGCGGAAGTCAGCAGGGTCACCGCATGGCGGAATACCTCTCGGCCATTCATCACCAATTTACCGGATTTCTCAGGTTGCCCCACCGCGCCATCCACATAGAGCATCTCGGCCAGGCGGCCATCGGAATGTAAATGAGTTGAGAGCAAACCAGGTCCGGCCAGTGGCACATCCTTGGCCTGCAACAACACCGCCGCCGCACCATCGCCAAACAGCACGCAAGTGCCGCGGTCCTCAAAGTTCAAAATCCGCGAATAAACTTCTGAACCGATCACAAGCACGTTACTTACCTGCCCGGACCGGATCATCCCATCCGCCACCGAGAGCCCGAAGATGAAGCCCGAGCATGCCGCGGCAAGATCAAACCCAAAGGCTTTGTGCGCGCCGATGGCAGCCTGCACATGAACAGCGGTAGCCGGAAATGCCTGGTCTGGCGTCGAGGTGGCCAGAATAATGGCATCGACCGCCGTTGCATTCACCCCGGCCTTGGCCAATGCCTCGCGCGCCGCGGCAGCGCCCATGAAGGCGGCACTCTCGTGGGGAGCGGAAAAATGCCGCTGCTTAATGCCGGTTCGCTCGGTGATCCAGTCATCCGAGGTATCAATACGCTCAGCCATCTCAGCATTGCTGACTATTTTTTCAGGCAGATAATGGCCAACCCCGGTCAACACGGCACGCCGCCTCAACGCTTCAGACATCTTTGGTCGCCGTTGCCTCTGGTGCCAAAATCGCCTGATCCATCGCGGTCAGCCCATCAATAATCATCTGGTTAAAATCATGGGTGATCATGTCCAGCGCCACATCCACCGCATGTGCAAACCCCTCGGCGTCAGTACCGCCATGCGACTTCACCACCACGCCATTCAGCCCAAGCAGCACCGCGCCATTGTAGCGCCGCGGGTCAAGCCATTCCTTCAGCCGCTGCAAGCCGCCGCGTGCCAGCACATAACCGGCGCGCGCCAACGGCCCGGAGGTGAACACCCGCTTCAGCAACTCACTCACCAGCTTCAGCGCGCCCTCACCGGTCTTTAGCGCTACATTGCCGGTAAACCCATCCGTCACCACCACATCTACTGTGCCAGCGGCAATATCATGGCCTTCAATAAACCCATGAAACTGCTTGCCTATCGGGCTGTCACGCAGGGTTGCCGCGGCTGAGCGTAAGGTTTCATCGCCTTTACCCTCTTCCGAGCCAATATTGAGCAAACCAAAAGTCGGGGCTGGTAATCCCAGCACCACTTTAGCAAAAATTTCACCCATCAAGGCAAATTCGACCAGATTGCGCGCGTCATAGACCACGTTCAACCCCAGATCGAGCATCACCACGTCACCCTTGGCGGACGGGCCGATTGCCGCCATCGCCGGGCGGTCAATTCCCGGCAAGGTTTTCAAAACAATTTTGGAGAGCGCCAGGAGTGCTCCGGTATTGCCGGCTGAAATCACCCCGGCAGCCTCGCCGGCATGCACGGCATCAATCGCCCGCCGCATCGAACTATCCCGCAGCCTGAGCGCGATGGTGGGTTTCATATCACCGCTGATGGTTTCGGCGGCATGGTAGACCACTGACTGCGCCTTCAGACGCTTGGTTTTCGCCACCAACGGCTCAACCAAAGCCGCATCGCCATAAATCAGGAATTTAGCCAGCGGCTGCCGCATCGCCGCAATTTCGAGCCCGGCAATTACCATTGCCGGGGCCTCATCTCCCCCCATGGCGTCCACCGCCAACACATTACTCCGGCTCATTTCACACCATTTGGTCTAAAAATACGCGGGGGGAGGCTGTCAAAAATCAGATACGAACAACGCCCTTGGCGGTTTTGCCAGAGGCTACCACTTCGCGATTATCATAGTGACCGCAATGAGCGCACACATGGTGCGGGCGCTTCAACTCGCCGCAATTGCCGCATTCAGCGTGGGATTCGGCACGCAGAGCCAAATGGCTACGACGCATGCCAGCACGTGAAGGGGAAGTCTTTCTCTTAGGAACGGCCATAGTGAGTTACGCCTTAAAAAAACGGTAAAGGTTGTATGAGAGGCGCGGCGTAGCAGACCCATCGTCGCATCGCAAGTATCCCGGCATTGCAACAGACGACATTCACCCCCGCATCATTGCGGGTTATGAGTACCAAATGACCATCGCGCAATCGCTGATTTCATTCATTTTGGCCGCCGGCCTGCTGACCATCACACCAGGGCTGGATACCGCGCTGGTGCTGCGCACCGCCATGGCGGAAGGTCCGGCCAGCGCCATCAAGGCCGCCCTTGGGGTGATTTGCGGCTGTCTGGCCTGGGGGGCCGGCGTCGCGGTGGGTCTGGGCGTGCTGCTGACCGCCGCCCCTTTGGCATATCAGGCAGTGAAATGGGCCGGGGTAAGCTATCTATTCTGGTTGGGCCTGCAGCTGCTGCGCCGCCCGCGCACCGCCCTGACCACCCAAGCCGAAGCCGCCGCACCGGGCTCGGCCAATTGGTTCCGCAAGGGTATGCTACAAAATCTGCTAAACCCTAAAGTCGGGGTTTTCTACATCTCGTTCCTGCCGCAATTCATCCCTGCCGCCGTATCGCCGGGCTATTATACGTTTTTCCTGGCAGTAATTCACGGCACGCTAGACGTGCTTTGGTTCGGCGCCCTTATTCTGGCCACTCAACCACTGGCCCGGCTATTGCAAAAGCCGGCCAGCATCCGGCTCATAGACCGTTTCACCGGCTGCGCCTTCATCGCTTTTGGCACTAAGCTGGCCCTGGCGCGGCGTTAGAAAATAAATATTGAACTGCAATAATAAGATATAAATTTAATCGTACTTATTACTGCCTCTCGTCCCAGGAATAAAAATCAGGCCCAGAGACACGATCAAAACAATTAATTTATCGACAATAGCCACATCGTGAAGCGACATTATCACCAATAATGGCCAAGCCAGATAAACACTTAAAATCCAGATGATATTATAACCGGGTAGGTTCATATCATGGAGTCTTCTGGCGGCTAGAGCGGCACCCGCCCACAATGCCAACACAGTGCCCACAAGGTACAAAACCAGAGACAATATAATCAAAATTTCATTGCCTTGCGCTTTGCCAGTCACATGCAGCACGTTTCCCAAAAAATCTACAATGGTCAAAAACAAAGTCACGGCCACAGACCATGAAAAGTAAGCAAGCCGTCCCAGCCGCCCAGAAGCATCAAACAGCCGATCAATCACTTACCAACTCCTTTTTTCTCGGAGCATTAGGTGACGATTAATTAAAAAAATGCAATGAGGGATTTTTTCTGTAATAAAAAAAACATATCGGTTACGGGGTGGCTGAATAAAGGTTAAGGGTTGGCATCATCATCGGTTTGAGAGCACGCTGGGCACAGAAGCATCGTTACAAATAAATCGTCACGAATTAATCGCCAGGCTTTCTAAACGGCAGCAGCGCCGCAAAGGGGCCGCTGATATCCTCCTCACCGTATCCTTCGGGTAATTTTGCACCCGGCTTGCGCGGGTAGGGGTCAAGCGTCAGCGCCAGTTGCTCAGCCAGTACCGCGCCTAAATCAATTGCCTCACCATTATAGGGTATCTCATCGGGGCCATCGAGCGTTTCGGCATCCAGCACCTGCGGCTCGGCCTCGCGTACTTTGGCTGCAGGGACAAACCTCAGTTTGGTCGATTCCGAGATTTTCGTCTCGAAGGGTTCCAGCGTTACCACACAAATCTGCGTCACTCTGGCTGACAATTTTACCGCCGCCAGAAGCACGCCGCCGCGCTCATGGCTCACCGCAAACTCGCCCTCCAGGGCCGCGATGGCAGGCAAGCCAAACAACGCCGCCAACGCGGCACATTCCGCCGCCGTCGCCGCAATCACCCGTGTGACCGGCGCCGTGGCGATCCCCCCAAGTTTCATCCGGCGGCTGAAAATCTCGCTCATCTCGTCACTCATCAATATTTTCCCGCTTTATTGGCATCACCCGCATGAACGCGTAGAACAACCCGAGCAGCCATGGTAGGAGACGCCACGGCCAGAAACCAGACCCGAAGGACTTGAGCTTGCGCCCTACCCCGCTGCCCACTTTTAAACGCCTGCTCCGCATCACCGCCATTGGTGCCGCCCTGTCCCTACCGGGTTGTGCACTGTTCACAGATGCACCGCATTACCGTGGCATCGCCGTCTCTGACCATGACTTAAAGGAGCTCACCGTGGGCACCTCAAGCCAAGCTGATGCCCAGGCGCTGCTGGGCCCGCCGACCTTCCATGAGCAATTTAACGATAATAACTGGGTCTATGTCAGCCAGGTTACCAAAATGCGGATTGGCCAGACCGAGGGTGTTTCAAAGCAGCAGGTGGTAACGCTCAGCTTTGATAACGCCGGTGTTCTTCGCAAGATCAGCAAGGATGATCTGAAAAATCGCGTCAATGTGGCAATGGACTCAAGCCAAACCCCCGTGCCGGGTGGCAGTGCCAGCATCCTGCAACAAATTGTCGGCGGAGTCGGCAGCTATAATCCTGGCCTGGGCGGTGCTGGCGCCACCGCTGCCGGTTCGGGTATTGGTGCGGATGCGCTGGGCGGGCCGAGTTCGTCTGGTGGCAGCGGGCTGTAAACTCATGCAGCGCCGGGTCCTGCTGGGCGGGTTATCGCTCACGGCGCTCAGCTTTGCTTCCGCCCGCGGGCAATCAGCCCTCGGGGTGCCCAACCTCCCTGCTGCCCCCGCGGTGGCAATTTTGCCAAACCCGCAGGCGGCTAAGCTCGATGATACCGTAAACCCGGCCTTCACGCGGCTCACCCTGATGCGCTGGGGCGATGCGTTGCTGGCGGACGCCCCAGATTTTTACCCAAATCCGCTCACCGCCGCCCAGGCGGGCACGCAGTTTCCCTATGATGCCAGCCTGATCGGCCTACTAGCCCTACCACCCGCCGAGGATAATCTTCACCGGCTGATCATGGTGCTGGCCAACCCTGATGCCCCGGCTCGCATGGTGTTTCCTGGCGGGGTGGATAACCCCGACGCTGCCGGCAAATTGCAGGGCGGCACCATTTTGAACTTGCAGTATCTCGGCGGCCGCTGGGTAACGGTTGACGGCGGCTACCAGAACCGCCGCCTGACCGACGGCACTTTATGCCAGATTTCCGGCCCAGCGGCGGCAGCGATCGGCGCGACTGTGCAGGGTGTGCTGGCGCCGCAGGGCGGCTGCATCACCCCATGGGGCACGGCCTTATTCGGCGAGGGCCATGCCGCACCCTGGCTCACCCGCCTAGCCACGACCGATTATGGCTATAATGACCCTGCTCAGGCACCCAAATTCGGCTGGGTGACCGAGGTCAACCCGCTTGATCCCACCTCTATTCCGATCAAGCGCACCGCCTTGGGCCGCTTCGCCAAATCCGCTATCGCCGCCGCCACCACAGCGGATGGCCGCCCTTTGGTGTTCATGAGCCAGGATGACCCGGCGGGATATTTATTCCGCTTTATCGCCGCCACCAGCGCCACTGACGGCACCGCGCTGGATACAGGCACGCTGGCGGTGGCGCAGGTCAATGGCGGCCATGTCAGCTGGCTCGATTTACCAGGCGACACTGCGGGACTGGTCGGTGCGCTGGCTGCGGCCAGTACGGCGGGGGGCAGTTTTTTTGATGCCCCAGGTGGCATCGCAATTGGCCCCAATGGCAGGCTCTACCTCGCCTGTCGGGGTAATGCGACCCGAAGTTCGCTCACTACCAATCAATTGAACCCGCGCACCAATGATGACAATGGCTATGTGCTGGCCTTGCAGGCCCCGGGCGGGGATCTGACTGCTAAAAATTTCAGCGCCGAAATCGCCATCGCCGCCGGCAACCCTGCTACCTCCCCCGGAACGCAGTATGGGGTCGGCTCGGATGGCTGGTTCAATCACCCGCGTACGCTTAATCTGGACACGCTCGGCCAACTCTGGATCGGCACTGACAGCCATGGCGATACATCCCAGAGCGCTGACGGCTTATTCATTATGCAGACTGGCGGCCCTTCGAAATACCTTATCACCACCGCGTATTTGGCGCCGGTGGGTGCTGCTATCGGCGGTGCTGCGTTTGATGCCGCCACCCATACAAACTTCGCCATGGTCCGCCACCCCGGCGCCACCCCAGCCGCCAGCTTTGCAACCCCTGCGACTCGCTGGCCCACCTTGCAGCCCAACATGCCGCCTCAGAGCACCATCATCGCGCTCATGGGCTAACCGGCAGTGAGCCAGCGCCCCCTCTCCCACGTGATCATCCACGAATATCAAGCCAACGCACCGCAATTTGCCGATTGCATGGCGATTCGTATTACCGTGTTCGTGCAGGAGCAGCTTGTCCCACTTGAGGAAGAACATGACGAACACGACCGCACCGCCCGGCATTTTCTGGCCTTGGTTGACGGTAAACCAGTAGCTACCGCGCGGCTGTTGATGCAGCCTGATGGCAGCGCCAGGATCGGCCGGGTGGCGGTGCTGGCAAGCTGCCGGGGGAACGGCGTTGGCGCTGCCTTGATGCGCCATGTTGAAACCATGACAGCGGCGCCAACAATAATCCTCGATGCCCAGGTTCAAGCCATGCCATTTTATGCATCGCTTGGTTACACAGCTATTGGCGAGGTATTTTTGGAGGCCGGCATCGCGCATCGCCAGATGCGCAAAATCCGCCACGTTTAATCAGGCGTTCGCGCACAATGGCACTTATTAATCAAAGATAAACTATCCTGGGCACGCCGCCCCGTTTATGGATTGTTCATAAAATTGCTATAATTAACGCGCAATTTCAAACAATCAGACTTTATAAATTCAACCAAAGGTTATATCCAACCAATATGAAATCCTGCTGCACCCGTTTGAACGTTCAAAATTTTTCCTGCGGTACCTGAAGATGGTGCAGCCCTGTCACCTTTCATGAACGACAAATTGCCGGGTGATTTGAAACAACAGGTTGATAATCTGTTGATGGTCAGAGTACGAGACCTCGAATTGCCGCCCGACATCGCTAAATTATTTAAGACACGCTCGCGTAAAATCCGTCGCGCCATCATGAGCGCCTGGTTCCTATGGGTCGGCGCCATCAATTTTCTCCTCACTGGCTTTGATATATTTGAGCTGCCGCCGAGAGCGTTGAAAATCACCATTGCTGCCCGCATCGTCGTCTCGCTCACCTGTCTGGTTTGCGGCTTGCTGCTGCGGCGGGGCTATTTGATGGGGCGGGAGCAGTGGCCTGTAATTATAACGCCGCTGATGTGCATCATCGGTGCTTGCTTTGCCGGATACCTCTCAGGCCAGCCTGAAATCGCGTCAGGCTATCTCATCAACGCCCTGCTGGTGGTTTACTCGGTCATTATGTTTATTAACATTGATTTGAGATACGCTAAGTTACTGGCTCTATTAGCAATTTTGCTAACAGCCATCAGCATGTCCATTAACAGCTTCGGCGTGCTGGCAGCCAAATTGCAACTTTTTACCCTCTATGCTGCCACAGCTTATGCCTTGGTGCAGGCCCGCCGGATACAAAATCGTTTTCAGCACCGGCTGTTTCTTATCAATCTGCGCGATGAGATTAATGCGCAGGAAACCGCTAGCCGCAATGCCGAACTTTCCTCAATGGCCTATCTCGACCGGCTGACCGATATCCCCAACCGCCGTTACTTTGACGAA
>JAQNCT010000088.1 GCA_029077825.1 Acidocella sp.
AACGCCGGGGCCTTCAACTTCCACAGTGCCGAAATCCGCCGGGGAGACGATTTCCAAATATTCCATGTCTGGTGAATAATCGAACAGGTAATGCGTGATGCCGGGGCGCTGGTGTACGCAATCTCCCGCGGCGACCAAATGTTCCTTGCCCTCATACATGAAGCGGGCCCAGCCTTTGTTCATGATGACAATTTGGAAGTTGGCGATGTGCTGGTGCCAGCCTGTGCCGGCTTCTGGCGGGCAGGCAGGGTTGGCTTTGACCAGATGTGCGATGACGCGCCCGCCTGTGGCGCTTTTTATGCCAAGGTCCCGGTAGAGGAAAAAATCCCGCAAACCGTCTGTTCGCCAGGGGGTGTCATCTGGTTTGACGTGGGAGAATTCATTGACGACAGGTTGATCAAGCATGTTGAGCTCCGCCAGTTCAAATAAGGAACAGGGGAGTGTTGCACAGAAAATGCTCGGAGGCCAAGAGTTTTTTGCGGCGCAGCAAGGGCTCAATGGGTTTTTGCTTAAATTTTAGGCAAAAACCCATTGAGCCCTGAAGTTACACCGAAAAATACTTTGCGTGCCGGTTAAGCACCACAATGGCGCTGGTGGATTGCTCCGGGTGGAGCTGGGATTCATCTGACAGGGAAACGCCGATGCGCTCCGCGCCGAGCAGTTTTATCAGCTGGGTTTGGTCTTCAAGGTTGGGGCAGGCGGGGTAGCCGAAGGAGTAGCGCGAGCCGCGATATGACTGGGCGAGCATTTTATCCATGTCGCGGTCATCCTCGGCGGCGAAGCCGAGCTCAGCGCGGATGCGCTTGTGGGTGTATTCGGCCAAGGCTTCCGCCATTTCAACGGATATGCCGTGCAGGTATAAATAATCCTGGTAGCGGTTTTCCTCGAACCATTCGCGCGCCACTTCTGAGGCGCGCTGTCCGACCGTGACCACTTGCAGGCCGATGACATCGCGCTGTTCATCGTCCACATCGCGGAAGAAATCAGCGATGCATTCGCCGTTTTCCTTGGGCTGGCGGGGCAGGGCAAAGCGTGCGGCTTCGGTTGTGCCGTCTGGCTCGAACAATATCAAATCATTGCCCTGGCCGGCGGCTTTCCAATAACCGTAAATGGCCTGGGGTTTGAGGATGTTGTCTGCCTCGCATAAATCGAGCATCCGCTTCATCACCGGGCGCAATTCCTGGCGGGCCCAGCCGAGGAAATCATCGAGCGATTTGCCTTGTTTGCGAAAGCCCCATTGGAACTGAAAGAGCGAGCGTTCATTGATGAACGGCACAATGGCTTTTGGCGAGGCTTCCAAGAGTTTGGCACCCCAGAAAGGCGGGGTGATGGCGGGCTCAGATTGGGTGAGGCCGCGCCTGCGTGCCTGGGCTGCGTTGATATCAACCGGTGCGAAGGCCGCATTATCAGCAACACCGAGCTTGCGCTTGGTGTTTTTGGCTTTGCCTTGCCGTTTGGATTGGATGGCGGCCAGGTAATCATCAAACGAATTGCCGGTGACTTTGTCCATTAAATGCAGGCCGTCAAACGCATCGCGCGCGTAAGCCACGCGGCCGGAGGCATAAGCGGCCACGCAATCATCCTCAACATAATTGCGGGTGAGGGCCGCACCGCCCAGCATAACCGGAATATCCAGCCCCTGGCGGGACATTTCCTCTAAATTTTCGCGCATCACCACGGTGGATTTCACCAGCAGGCCAGACATGCCAATGGCGTGGGCGCGGTGTTCCTTGGCTGCCACCACCATGTCAGCCAGCGGCACTTTGATGCCGAGGTTAACGACTTTATAGCCGTTATTGGTGAGGATGATGTCCACCAGGTTTTTGCCGATATCATGCACATCGCCCTTAACGGTGGCGAGTACGATGATGCCGCGCTCCTCGCCTTCCACGCGCTCCATCAGCGGTTCTAAATGTGCCACGGCGGCCTTCATGGTTTCGGCGGATTGCAGCACGAATGGCAGCTGCATTTTGCCGGCACCGAATAATTCGCCCACCACTTTCATGCCATCCAGCAGCACGTTGTTGATGATATCAAGCGGTTGCATGGTTTGCAGCGCGTCATCCAGCTCGGCGGTCAGGCCTTTGCGGTCGCCATCTACAATCCGGTCTTTCAGGCGGCCTTGCACGGTGTCTGCGCGTTTTTTCTTGGTGGCGTCGGCGGCTTTGCGGTCTGCGAAAATTTCCAGCAGTTTTTGCAAGGGGTCGTAATCTTCGGTGCGGCGATCGAAGATCAGATCCTCGCACACTTTTACTTCCTCGGCCGCGATGAGGTGCAGCGGGCGGATTTTGGAGACATGGACAATCGCCCCGGTCATGCCGGCTTTTACCGCGTGGTCAAGGAACACCGAGTTGAGCACGGCGCGCGCTGCGGGGTTGAGGCCGAAAGAAATGTTGGACAGGCCAAGGATGATTTGAATATCAGGAAATTCAGTGCTGATGGCTTTAATGCCTTCCAGCGTCCATTGGCCCAATTTGCGGTCATCCTCATTGCCCGTCGCGATGGTGAAGGTGAGCGGGTCTATCAGCAAATCAGATTGCGCGAGGCCATATTTATTGCAGGCAAAATCAACCAATCTGCGGGCGATGCGCAATTTGTCAGCTGGTTCTTTCGCCATGCCGACTTCATCGATGGTGAGCGCGATGACGGCAGCGCCAAATTTTTTGGCCAGAATTAAACGCTCAGTCGCGTGGCCTTCGCCGTCTTCGAAATTGATGGAGTTGATGATGGGCTTGCCGCCATGGAGTTTAAGAGCGGCCTCGATCACCGGGGTTTCGGTGGAATCAATCACCAGCGGCGCGTTGACCGATGAGGTGAAGCGGGTGATCACCTCGTTCATTTCGGCGGTTTCATTGCGGCCCACAAAGGCGGTGCAGATATCAAGCGCGTTGGAGGCTTCCGCCACCTGCTCGCGCCCCATGGCAACGCAGCCGTCCCAGTCCCCGGTTTCCTGCAGTTCGCGCCATTTTTTGGAGCCGTTGGCGTTGCAGCGCTCACCTATTGAGAAATAGCTGTTTTCCTGGCGCAAGGGGGTGGCGCCATACAGGCTGGCAACCGATGGCACCCAGAAGGATTTGCGGGCCACCGGTGCCGGGCGGGGCTGGCCTAAGCGTTTGAGCATCCCATCCAATGCCTCAATGTGAGGGATGGAGGTGCCGCAGCAGCCGCCGATGAGGTTGACCCCGTCTTCCACCACAAAGCGTTCCACCCAGCTGGCCATTTCAGCGCCGCCCAGCGGGTAGTGGGTTTTGCCGTCCACCAGCTCGGGCAGGCCTGCATTGGGCTGCACCGAGATGAGCCCCGGCCAGTTTTGGGAAAGATAGCGAACATGCTCGGCCATTTCCTGCGGGCCGGTGGCGCAGTTAAGGCCCATTAAGGGCACATCCAGCGCGTGGATGACGGTGGCAGCCGCCGCGATATCAGGCCCGACCAGCAATGTGCCGGTGGTTTCCACCGTTACCTGCACGAATATGGGGATGGTGGAATTGGCTTCAGCCCGGGCGCGCTTGGCGCCATTCACGGCGGCTTTGATTTGCAGCGTGTCCTGGCAGGTTTCAATGAGGATGGCATCCACCCCACCTGCGATGAGGCCGGCGGATTGCTGGTAGAGGGCGTGCTCCAGAGGGTCATAGGCAATATTGCCGAGCGATGGCAGCTTGGTGCCGGGGCCGATGGAGCCGATGACGTAGCGGGTGCGGCCATCAGCGAAGGTTTCAGCCGCTTCACGCGCCAGCTCACCTGAGATTTTGTTGATTTCGAAATGCCGGTCCTGCAGGTCGAATTCAGCGAGCGTGATGGGTGAGCCGCCAAAGGAGTTGGTTTGCACCATGTCTGATCCGGCGGCGAAATAGCCGCGGTGGATTTCGCGCACCAAATCAGGGCGCGAGAGGTTCAGCACTTCGGTGCAGTTTTCCTTGTCCCAGTAATCTTTCTCGATATCGAGGGTGAGCGCCTGGACGCGTGAGCCCATGCCGCCATCGCACAGCAGGACATGGGATTTCAGGGCTTCGAGCAAATGTGGCTTGGTCATCCCTGTCAGATACACCGGATTATGCTTAAGTCCAGGGAATGAGTGCTTCAACAGACATGCGAATTGAGATTGTGATGGGGGTTGAACCGCAGGCGGATGACGCTGTGCTGGTGGAAGCCGGGCATGCGGCCCCGCCTGGCCATTATAGTGCGGGCTTTGGTGCGGCGGGGCCGGGGCCTGTTGTGGCCGGCCATGCGCTGGGTTGCGCCTGCTGCGTGCCGCGCGGGCCGGTGGCGGGCGTGCTGGCCGCCATGTTCAGGGCGCGGGCCACCGGGGCGGCACCTTTTTTCAAACGGCTGGTGGTGCTGGCCACCCCGGCGGGGGAGGCGGCTGTGCGGGCGGCGGTGGCGGGGGATGTGCTGGCGGGGGCGCGGTTCCTGATTAGAGAGGCTGATTCACGCTTTCGGTAGATGCGCTGAGCGCATCCACCTCAAACGATCAGGCTCTAAGTTCAAGAGAGGCTGATTCACGCTTTCGGTAGATGCGCTAAGCGCATCCACCTCAAACGATCAGGCTCTACGTTGAAGATGGTGGTGCTTCGAACTCATGCGGCCGTCTGGCTTCGGCCTCGGCGGCGAGGCGCAGGTAGCTGCGGCGGGAAAAAGGCAGCATCACCACGTAAGCAATGCCAAGCAGGGCGCCCGCACCGTAGGGGTCTGCCAGCACAAAGGCAGCGAAC
>JAQNCT010000031.1 GCA_029077825.1 Acidocella sp.
GAGATGACCAGCACCTGCCTGGCACAGCGTGGCATTCCAGCGCGGGTGCTGCAACTTTCCGGCCTGCCGCAAGGTGCCAGGTTGCAGGAAACCGCCCGCGCCGCTCGCTATGAAGCCCTTTTGGCGGCTTGCCGGGCCGAAGCCTGTTTGTTTTTGTTGCTCGGGCATCATGCCGGCGATCAATCCGAGACCGTGACCATGCGTGCTGACAGAGGCCCGCATGGTTTGGAAGGCATGGCAGGTTGGGCCGCGCGGAACGATGTTTTGCTGCTGCGCCCTTTGCTCGGCGTGCAGCCTGAGCAGCTTCGAGCGTTTCTGGTGGAACAGCATATGGCGTGGCTGGAAGACCCTTCCAACAGTAATGAAAAATTCGAACGGGTCAGAATTCGCAAGAGCGGCACACAGACCCTTGCCGCCGATTCGTGGCAGCGCCAAAACAATGAGCACGCAGCCGCCGATTTTATCGCAAAGCACGTGGTGCTGCGGCCAGAAGGGTTCGCGGTCGTGCAGGCACATTCAATGCCAGCCGCGGCATTGGCGGCGCTGCTGCGGGTGGTCGCCGGGGCATTTCATTCGCCTGCCCAGGCATCAGTGCGGGCGTTGGCAAAAACTTTGTCTCCGGCCACTTTAGGCGGCGTTCGCGTTGCCCGCACCGCGAAATTGGGAGGTGGCTGGCTGCTGGCCCGCGAACCCGCCGCCTGCGCACCGGCCATTCCGGCCAACGCCGGAGCATTCTGGGATGGCCGTTATACGCTGGCCGCCAGCGCTTCAGGTCAATGGATCGGAGCTTTAGGCGATAATGCCCCCGCGTTCCGTAAATGCAGCCAACTGCCTTCCCTGGTTTTACGTGGCCTGCCTTGTTTACGCCACCAAGGTGTGGTCACATCCTTCCCTGTGCCATGCCAATTTACCCCACCTTACCCGGCCACTTCCCACCCGTTTTTCTCCTGAAACGCATTGTGGTTGTGCGGGGGTGTCAAATCGCTAGACTATGCCTATGTTAATGTTAGACATGAAGTTTTAATGGCAACGGCTAATGATGCGTGCCATGTTGAACACGAAGCTATGGGGCTTTGCGCAAGCGGGGCTGCCATTTTTGAAAGAATTGGACAAGGCTAGATGAATAATCTTGGTCGTAATATCGCTCTCTGGGTTGTTGTGGCACTATTTTTAGTGGTGCTTTTCAACGTGTTCCAGCCCTCAACCAGCAGCACCAGCGCTACCCCGGTGGCCTATTCCAGTTTCCTGGACGAGGTCAACAATGCCCAGGTGCAGGATGTCACCATCACCGGTCATGACGTTACTGGCACCACCAAGGACGGCAAAGCTTTTGAGACATACACGCCGGAAGACCCCACGTTGGTCAGCAAGCTGGTGGCAGCGGGCGTGCATGTGGACGCCAAGCCGGTGGGCGACAACATGAACCCGATCCTGAAGGTTCTTATCTCTTGGGCACCGATGCTGCTGTTGATCGGGGTGTGGATTTTCTTCATGCGCCAGATGCAATCAGGTGGTGGCCGCGCCATGGGCTTTGGCAAATCCCGCGCCCGGTTGCTGACCGAGAAGCAAGGCCGCATTACTTTCGAGGATGTCGCCGGCATCGACGAAGCCAAAAGCGAGTTGCAGGAGATTGTAGAATTCTTGCGCGACCCGCAGAAATTCCAGCGTTTGGGCGGTAAAATTCCCAAGGGCTGTTTGTTGGTTGGGCCGCCGGGTACTGGTAAAACCTTGCTGGCGCGTGCCATTGCGGGTGAGGCCAATGTGCCGTTCTTCACCATCTCTGGTTCGGACTTTGTGGAAATGTTCGTTGGTGTTGGTGCCTCGCGGGTGCGTGACATGTTCGAGCAAGGCAAAAAGAATGCGCCCTGCATCATTTTCATCGATGAAATTGACGCCGTGGGCCGCCATCGTGGTGCTGGTTTAGGTGGGGGTAACGATGAGCGCGAACAGACCCTGAACCAGATGCTGGTTGAGATGGACGGGTTTGAGAGCAATGAGGGTGTGATTCTCATCGCCGCCACCAATCGCCCGGACGTACTCGACCCAGCGTTACTGCGCCCTGGCCGGTTTGACCGCCAGGTGGTGGTGCCGAACCCCGATGTGCTGGGCCGCGAGAAAATCCTGAAGGTGCATATGCGTAAGGTACCTTTGGCGTCTGATGTGGATGCCAAGACCATTGCACGGGGCACCCCCGGCTTCTCCGGTGCTGACCTTGCAAATTTGGTGAATGAGGCCGCGTTGTTGGCCGCGCGCATCGGCAAGCGCGTGGTTGCGATGTCAGAGTTTGAGCACGCCAAAGACAAAGTGATGATGGGCGCTGAGCGTCGTAGCCTCGTGATGTCTGATGATGAGAAGAAGATGACTGCCTATCATGAAGGTGGCCACGCGATCTGCTCTATCACTCTGCCTGAGTGTGATCCGGTGCATAAGGCCACCATTATCCCGCGTGGCCGGGCACTTGGCATGGTGATGAGCCTGCCAGAAGGTGACCGTTACTCCACCAGTAAGATGAAATTGCTTCAGCAGCTCATCATGGCGATGGGTGGCCGGGCGGCGGAGGAGATCATCTTCGGGGCTGACCGGGTTTCCAACGGTGCTTCAGGTGACATCAAAATGGCGACTGATACCACGCGGCGGATGGTCACTGAATGGGGCATGTCGGAAAAGCTCGGCATGATTTCCTACGGCGACAATGGTCAGGAAGTGTTTCTTGGCCATTCTGTGACGCAGAATAAAAATGTCTCAGAAGCTACGGCGCGTGAGATTGATACGGAAATCAAAACCATCATTGACCATGCCTATTCCGAAGCGCGCCGAATTCTAACCGAGCGTCTGGCGGATTTGCATGCGTTGGCAAAAGGGTTGCTGGAATATGAGACCCTTTCTGGTGATGAAATCCGGATGGTGATCAATGGTGAGAAAATCATCCGCAAGGTGGTGGATGAGCCAATGCCTGACCAACGCCGGGCTTCAGTACCAACAGCCACCCCGCGCCCGGATATGCCTGGCATGGGGCCGGTTCCGGCAGCTGGTTAAATTGTAAGGGTTAAATTTAAACGCTTAAATGAAAAGGCCAGGAGCTAACTCTCCTGGCCTCTTTTAATACGCAATTATAGGTTCAGGCTGATTTCACCGCCCCGTACATGGCGCGCATTTTCTTTTTATCGAGCTTGCCGACCGAGGTTTTCTCCAGTGATTGTGCGAACACCACGTGGTCAGGGATGGCGAATTTAGAAAGTTCACCAGTTACAGTGCGTGCGCGTATAAGGCTTTTAATGTCATCTTCACTGGCAGCTGCGTTTGGTTTGAGCACGACCACGGCGATGGGGCGTTCACCCCAGCGGGTATCTTCAATGCCCAGAACCGCACATTCACTGATTGCCGGGTGACTAAGGATGACATCTTCCAGCCCGATTGAGGAGATCCACTCGCCGCCGGTTTTGATCACGTCCTTGCTGCGATCGAGCACATGCAGATAGCCGTTTTGATCAATGGTCCCGATATCGCCAGTATGCAGCCAGCCGCCTTTCCATAAAGCATCAGAGGCTTCCTGATTTTTTACATAGCCTGGGGTGAGGGCCGGGCCACGTGCTACAACCTCGCCTATGCTGTGGCCGTCACGCGGTTGATGGTTCATGTCATCATCGACAATCGCAAGCTCAATCAATGCGCCTTGCAGACCAGCGGCCACGCGGTAATCAATTTCGGCTTCGCTGCCAGAGCCAACATCATGCACCAGATCAGCTTTCAAGTGGCTAAGGGTCATGATGGGGCAGGTTTCTGACATGCCGTAGCCGGTGAAAATATCAATGCCCCGCGCCAGGCCCGCCTGGCACATAGCCCGTGGTAAAGCTGAGCCTCCGATTATGACTTTCCATCCGCGCAGATCGATGTTCGCAGCTTCCGGGGCAGATAAAATCATGTGCATGATGGTTGGGACACAGTGTGAAACGGTCACCTTCTCGGTTGCCAGCAGTTTCAGCACCACCGGCGGCAGGAACCGCCCGGCGTACACCTGCTGCATGCCCATCATGGTGGCAACAAACGGGAATCCCCAGGCGTGGACATGGAACATTGGCGTCAGGGGCATATACACATCCTCGCGCGAAATACGCCCATTGAGGCCCGCCATCATCATCGTGGCCATCAGCATCATGGTGTGCAGCACCAGCTGCCGGTGCGAAAAATACACCCCCTTGGGATTGCCTGTCGTGCCTGTGGTGTAAAATGTTGTGGCGATGGTGTTTTCATCGAAATCTGGAAACTCGAATTTGTCGGACGCCGCCGCCAGCATTTCCTCGTAGGTGCCAGCAAAATCCCCCGCAATATTTTCACCATCATCGGTGAGGAGAATGACATTCCGCAGCAAGGGTAATTTGGCACGAATTTGCTCAAACACCGGCAGAAAATCCTTGTTCACCAGCAGTATTTCAACTTCGGCATGGTTGATAGTGTAGGCAATTTGCTCTGGGCTGAGGCGAATGTTCACCATCATCAGGGTGGCGCCCATCATCGGCACAGCAAAATAGGATTCTAAATAACGATGGCTATCCCAATCCATCACCCCCACACGTGTGCCGCGCTGAGCACCGAGCGTAGTGAGCACATTCGCCAGACGGCTGATCCGTTCGGCAAATTGCGGGTAGGTAAACCGTAAGTCTCCGCGGTATACAATTTGTTTTTTACTGGCCTGGGCCAACGGCATTTTTAAAATATTTTTAATAAGCAACTGATAGCTAGGCGCTGACATTTATTGTCTCCAGGACGAATTATTTTAACGCTATACTGCGCAGTTTGGCTGTGCTTGACAACCGCTGTCAGCACCTGATCTCTGGCCATAACCATTATGTGAGGGCCCTGATGATGCGTCTTTATTCTGCTGCGGTGCAATAATGAGCGACCTGATTGATCGCGCCACGCTGGATTTTTATCTGCATGATTGGCTGAGGTTGGAAACACTGCTGGCCCGCCCGCAATTTGCTGAACATTCGCTGGAGAGTGTGGCCGCGATGCTGGATACCGCTGACAGACTTGCCACCAGCCATTTTCTGCCGTTCTACAAAAAAGGCGATGTGCAGGAGCCCTACCAGGATGAGCATGGTGCGCATGTGCTGCCGCAAGTGCGTAGTGCCATCACCGCCTATGCCGAGGCAGGTTTTCTGGCAGCAGGATTTGCGCCGGAACTGGGTGGGTTAGGGGCGCCGAATTTAGTGCATAGCACTGCCACGGCCTATTTCATGGCCGCTAACGGGCCACTTGCGGCTTATTCGTTTCTCACGGTAGGCAACGCCAACTTGATCGCGCATTTTGGCACGCCCAAGCAGATTGAGGCTTTTGTCACGCCAGAACTGGCAGGCAAATGGACCGGCACGATGTGCCTCTCCGAGCCGCAGGCGGGATCATCGCTGGCTGACATTACAACCCGCGCATTGCCCGATGGTGAGGACGAGTTAGGACCGCGCTATAAAATTACCGGCAACAAAATGTGGATTTCCGGTGGTGACCATGACGGGGCCGAAAACATTGTGCATCTGGTGCTGGCAAAAATCCCCGGGCCGGATGGCAAATTAATTGCGGGCAGCAAGGGAATTTCAATTTTTATTGTGCCAAAGTTCCTGCCGGGCTCAATGGTGCGTAATGATGTGCATCTGGCGGGGCTGAACCATAAAATGGGGTGCCGGGCTACCTCTAATTGCTTGTTGAATTTGGGCGAGCATGGCGGTGCCATTGGCTGGCGGGTGGGTGACATAGGGCAGGGGCTGCCGATTATGTTCCATATGATGAATGAGGCGCGCATCGGCGTTGGGCTGGGTGCCACCATGGCTGGCTATCGCGGGTATCGTTTGGCGCTTGACTATGCCCACATCAGGCCGCAGGGCCGCGCCATAGCCACGCGCGATGCGGCAAGCAAACAAATTCCCATCATCGAACATGCTGATGTGAAGCGGATGTTGCTGGCGTGCAAAGCCTATACTGAGGGCGCGCTGGCGTTAATTTTATACTGTGCAAAACTGGTGGATGATGCGGCCACCGCCCCCACCGAGGCTGCGCGAGCGGAGGCTGAAGCGGTGCTGGGGTTGCTAACACCCGTTGCCAAAACCTGGCCCTCTGAATGGGCGCTGGCTGCCAATGAATTGGCAATTCAGGTGCATGGCGGTTATGGCTACACGCGCGATTTTGATGTGGAGCAACTATACCGGGACAACCGGCTGAACGCGATTCATGAAGGCACCACCGGCATTCAGGCGCTGGATTTATTGGGGCGGAAAATTCTACGCGATGGTGGTAAAATTTTAGCCCAATTTGCACTACGGGTGCAGGCAACCATTAAGGCGGCACCAGCGGAATTTGCCAGTGAGGCGGCAGCGCTTGGGGCTGCCATGGTCGCGCTACAAGGCTGCCTGCGGAGTTTGCAGGACGCGAATAACGAGACTGAGATGCTGGCCAACGCCACAAACTTTCTATCTGCCTTTGGCCATGCTGTGTTAGGGTTTGTCTGGCTTGATTTGGTGGCGCATTTGGATGCCCAGCGGCATGAAGAAAATTTTATTGAGGGTAAAAAAGCCGCTGCACGGTTTTTCTTTGCGTTTGAAATGCCAAAAATCGCCGCCTGGTTAGCCCCGGTTGCAAGCTGCAACAAATTGACAATGGCAATGCGCGATGAATGGTTTTAGCGCTATCAACCTGCAGTATTTTTTGTAACTAACCCACTGGCCTCCGCCAGGGCCTGGCTTTGCGCAATCGCCGCACTAACCGCCAGGGCTGCCGCCAGGGCCCGTTGGCCGGCCTGTGCATCCACCACAACAGGTGCTCCATCCAGCACTGAGGCAAAAAACGCCTCATGTTCAGCCGCCAGAGCGTCATGGTCTTCCCAGCCGGCTTGCTCGAGGCCAAATTCCTCGAACCCCGGCAGTTTCATGCCAATATCGCGGCCGATCAGTGTGAGTTTCCGCGCCGCGAAATCCACGGTCAAATAGCCGGAGGCCGAAAAAATCCGCATTTTGCGTTCGGTTTTCAATGAAATCCGGCTGGCGGTAATGGTGGCCACGGCACCGTTGCTGAATTTAATCCGCGCGTTGGCGATATCCTCATGCGCGCTGGCCACACGCGCCCCTACCGCATCCACATGGTCAATCGGCTCATCTACCAATGCTAAAATCAAATCCAGGTCGTGGATCATCAAATCCAGAATCACTGATACATCAGTGCCGCGTGGCTTAAACGGCGCCACGCGCACCGCTTCGATGTAAAGCGGCTTGCCCATGCGTTTGCTCAACGCGCCATGGGCGGCAGAAAACCGCTCCAGGTGCCCCACCTGCAACACCAATTTTTTGGCCTTCGCCAAAGCCGCCAGTTCGCTGGCCTGGTCCAAAGTCGCGGCGATCGGCTTTTCCACCAGCACATGCTTGCCCAGGTGCAGCGCCTTGGCGGCCAGCTCAAAATGAAATTCCGCTGGGGCGGCGATGATCACGGCGTCCGAGGCCGCCAGCAATTCATCCAGCCCCAGCGGCTGGGTGCCGGCCTCCCAGGCCACGGTTTGGGCACGTTCAGGGTTGGCGTCATAAATGCCGGTCAGCACAGCACGGCTGGCCGCGGCCAGTTTCAGCGCATGAAACCGGCCAAAATGTCCGGCCCCGATCAACCCAACGCGCAATCTGGTTTGCAAGTCTGACATCTCCCACTCCCCTGTAAACCTTGGTAAAGCCGCCTGGGCTTGCACGCAACCAACGGTGCCGCCATACCCCGCTCGCTGCCTTTCGAGCAAATTAACGGAGCTTGGCCGTCGCCCATGTTGTATTTTTCTCGCGCCAAAACCTATGCCATCGCGGCAGTCTGCGCGCTTGGCATTTTGTTCAGCCTGCCGAACCTCGCCCCGCGCCCCAATTTCTGGCCCGGCTTCCTGCCATGGAACCAGGTGCATCTGGGGCTGGACTTACGCGGCGGCAGCTATTTGCTGCTGCAGCTAGACCTTGGTGCGGTGGAAAAACAGGATTTAGCCAACCTTGTGGACAGTGTTCGCCAAGCCATGCGCAAAGCCAACTTGGGCTACACCGGCTTGCATGGTGATGCCGGCAATAACCAAGTCACGCTGCACCTACTTCATAATGAGGATGCCACTGCTGCCCAAGCCGCCCTTGGCAAGCTCATCACCTTCAACCAGACCACCGGCGGTGCCAATCTGCTGGTCAATGTCGGCAGTGACGGCTCGGTAAGCCTGCAAGTGCCGCATCAGGCGCAGGTGGCGCGCGAATCGCAGGCGGTGGACCAGTCGGTCACCATCATCCAGCGCCGGATCGACGGTTCAGGCGTACTCAACCCGCAAATTGCCCGACAAGGGTCTGACCAGATCGTGGTGCAGCTTCCCGGCGTATCAGACCCCGAGCGCATTCGCGCCCTGATCGGCACCACCGCTCACATGACCTTCCAACTGGTGGACACCGCCGCCCAACCTGGCGCCCCGCCACCGGTGGGCGACGAGGTGCTGCCGATGCAGAATGACCCTAACCAGACCATGGTTATCAACGCCTCGGTAGCGGTGGACGGCGCTGATCTGCAAAACGCCCAGGCCAGCACTGACCCGCAAAGCGGCAACTGGGTGGTTAATTTTACCCTCAACTCAGTGGGCGCGCGCCAATTTGCTGATGTTACAACAGAGAATGTCGGCAAGCCGTTCGCCATCATCCTGGACGGTAAAATCATTTCGGCCCCGGTCATCCGCGAGCCGATTACCGGCGGCTCGGGTCAGATCACCGGCAATTATTCCGCCCAGCAGGCCACCGATTTCGCGCTGCTGCTCAGGGCAGGGGCATTGCCCGCACCGCTCAGCATTGTTGAGGAGCAAAGTGTTGGGCCGGACCTTGGTGCCGATGCCATTAAGGCGGGAGCACTTTCGCTGGGTCTTGGGTTTGTCCTGGTGCTGGTTTTCATGGCCACTTTTTATGGCCTGTTCGGCTGGTTTGCGAATATCGCGCTGGTGATGAATTTGTTTATTATGCTGGCGGTGCTCTCGGTCATGGGTGCTACGCTGACGTTACCTGGCATGGCGGGTATTTTGCTCACACTCGGCATGGCGGTGGACGCTAACGTGCTGATCAATGAACGCGTGCGTGAGGAGGTTAAAAACGGCCGCAAACCGCTTGCCGCTCTCGAAGCTGGCTACACCAAAGCTTACGGCACCATTATCGACAGTAACGTCACCACCCTATTGGCGCACGTGACATTGTTTATTTTTGGCTCCCCGCCGGTGCGTGGCTTTGCCGTCACCATTTGCGTCGGCATTATCACCACGCTGTTCACCGCCACGGTGTTGGTGCGTCTGATCACGTCGCGCTGGTATATTTCGCGGCGCCCTGCCGCTTTGCCCGTTTAAGGTTCATCCACGATGTTTATGAAACCTCTGTTCCGCTTCGTACCAGACGGTACGCGCATCCGCTTCATGAAGGGCCGGTTTGCCGGCCTGATCGTCTCGGCGATCCTGTCTAGCGCTTCGATCGGGTTGTTTTTCTACCCCGGTTTGAACCTGGGGCTGGATTTCAAAGGCGGCGTGGTACTGGAGGTCAATACCCCGCAAAAGGCCGATTTCGCTGCCTTGCGCGGCGCACTCGCCAAAGCCGGTCTAACCGATGCCGCGCTGCAAAGCTTTGGCAGTGGCGAGGCTGCCCAGCATGGCGTGCTGATTAGCCTGGAATCCCGCCAGACCGCGGGCCAGACCCAGACTGCCATCACCGAGGTTGAGGCAGCACTTGCCAGTGCAGCACCCGGGGCGAAAATCCTCTCGACGCAAGCCATCGGCGCTTCAGTATCAGACCAGCTATTCACCCAAGGGTTAGAAGCACTTGGGCTGAGCTTTGTGATGATCCTGGCCTACATCTGGTTCCGGTTTGAATGGCAGTTTGCGGTCGGCGCGGTCGCCACTTTGGTTCTTGATACCACCAAAACCATCGGCTTCATGGTCATTACCCGCATTCCGTTTGACCTGGTGACCATCGCCGCCATCCTCACTGTCATCGGCTATTCCACCAACGATAAGGTGGTGGTGTATGACCGGGTGCGCGAAAATTTACGTAAATTTAAAACCATGCCCCTACGGGAATTGATTGACCTTTCAATTAACGAAACCTTAAACCGGACGCTGGGCACCTCCGGCACGGTATTTTTGGCCGCTTTGCCGCTGGCATTGTTCGGCGGCTCGGCGTTATCAGGTTTTGCCTGGATCATGCTGTTCGGTATTGTTGTTGGCACGTCCTCGTCAATTTTCATTGCGGCACCGATCCTGCTGTTCCTGGGCGAGCACCGCTTGCGGCGTTCCAGTGCGCCACCGAAAGCGGCGGATACCAAACCGGTAAAGTCATAACATTACAAATAATTTATTTTGAATTGTCGCAATATAGATACCGGACTCTTAATCATTCGTTTTCATTAACGTTATTGAGTGTTATGAGACGGACATGACAGACATATACGCAGCGCTTTGATGTCTCGGCGGATTCTCACGGTGGCAGCCCCGAAATGGCAGTCCGCATTACAAGCCGCCGTTGCAGCCGGCGGCAAGCCAAACTTCATCGATGCGCAAACCGCTGCGGACGCAGTGATTACGCTGGCTACCAATCCCGCCGCCTATCATGCGCTGGCCCTCGATGCGTCGGCTTGCGGCGTCTGGTTTGATACCTTGGTGGACCTCACCCTGGGCGACACCGAACGTTCAGTGAGCCTGTTGATGCTGGGCAGTCAGCCGACGACAGATGCCCGGCTGGAAGGTACTGCGCGGCTTGATTGGCCGGTTGACCAAAGTAGTTTCGCTGATGCACTCGAACAGGCTGGACGCAACATTGGCAAAACCCAAACGTCGCTTCGGCCCGAGGCTTTTTCGCAAGTGGAGACCATCCGGGTGCGCTACCAGCCGGTCGTACGATTTCGTGATATGCACCCGACCTCAGTTGAAGTGCTGGCCCGCGTTGCAACCAAGGACGGTGCCATCATAGGGCCGGGGGCCATTATCGCGGCGATGAGCAGCGGTGAGCATTCGATGTGGCTGAGCGCCTTTATTATGCAGTTGGCCCTGCGCGAGCGCAGTGACGGCGCGTTCGACCACCTTGATACCAGGTTCGCCTTCAATTTGCCGCTTGACGCCCTTTTGCACCCGCATTTGCCAATTCTGCTGGAGACGATCCGGCAGACTGCCGGTATTCCGGCCAAGATCCTCAGTTTTGAACTCACCGAGACGCAACCGGTCACTGATTTGCCAGAACTGGCGGGGGTCATGTTGAAGATGTGCAAGTCGGGTTTCCGCCTGGCGCTCGATGATATCACGCCAAAAACGCCTAATCTGTTGAACCTGCTTGATTTGCCGTTCCGGTGTGTAAAACTCGACCGCAGCGTTGTGGTAAATGCGCAAACTGATGACCCGGCCATCTCCCAGCCCGCGCGTGACTTTATTTTGATGGTTACGGCCAATGCCCGTAAAACGCACCGGGCGGTTATTGCTGAAGGAATTGAAACCCAAAAAACCATGCAGTTATTGCATGAACTGGGGGTTACCCATGGTCAAGGTTTTTACTTTGCGCGTCCGTTGCCGGCCAGCGCCCTCAAGGCGTGGTTAACTCATTGGAACAGCGCAACCGGTGCCGCCTCCCAATAACGCCCGGAACCGCAAGCCCCTGGCGTTACCCAGGACTAACGTTCGACGTCATCGCCTTCCGGTTGCACGTCAATGTCGGCGTCGATGACGGCGTCATCATCCTCCAGATCATCAGCGTCTTCCAGGATATCCTCGTCAGCATCGTCGTCAGCCACCTCAACATCCACATCATCCGGGTCGGTCGGGACGGGCTTGACGATCTTTTTGACTTCATCGGGCAGCGGCGCCTGGCGCTTCAGGCGGGGTTGCTCCGCCGGTTGCTCAGTGGCGCATTTGGGGCAGATCGCGGGCGTTTTGCCCAGGTCGAAAAAGCGTGCGCCGCATGAGACGCAAGTGTGTTTTTCGCCGAGTTCGGGTTTGGCCATGGCAACCTCTTTAAATAACGCTGATCAGTAGGGGCGGCGCGATGCCATGCTCCGAAGCTGCTGTCAAACGCGCGTTGTCATGCTAAGCGCCGTCGCCATGGAGTCATCTCATATCAGGCCGTTCAAGGCCGCCCGCCCACAAGGCCCGCTTAAGGGCGATATTTCCGTCCCCGGCGATAAGTCGATCAGCCACCGCGCCCTGATGTTCGGCGCATTGGCGGTGGGTCAGACCCGCATTTGCGGGCTGCTGGAGGGTGAGGATGTGCTGCGAACCGCTGCGGCGATGCGGGCATTGGGCGCTGAAATCAGCCGCGAAGGTGCTGATTGGCTGGTAGCCGGGCGCGGCATCGGCGGGCTGAGCGCTCCTGAAGATGTGCTGGATATGGGCAATTCTGGCACCGCAGCGCGGCTACTGGCCGGCATTTTGGCCAGCCACGATATTTTTTCGGTCATGACCGGCGATGCCAGTTTGCGCAAACGCCCCATGAAGCGGGTGATTGAGCCGCTGAGAGCCTGCGGGGCGGTGTTCACGGCCCGTCCTGGGGATCGGCTGCCGTTGTCCATTCAGGGCGCCAGGGATGCATTGCCGCTCACCTACACGCTGCCAGTGGCCTCCGCCCAGGTGAAGTCAGCGATTTTGCTGGCGGGGCTCAACGCCCGGGGCATCACTGAGGTGACCGAGCCGGAGCCGACTCGTGACCATTCAGAAAATATGCTTCGGCATTTTGGCGCCACCGTGCATGTCGCACAGCAGGGCAGGGGGCGTGTCATCCGCCTGACCGGCCAGCCGGAGCTGCGCGGCGCTGACGTGACCGTGCCGGGTGACCCCTCCTCAGCTGCGTTCCCCCTTGTAGCTGGCCTCCTGGTGCCTGGGTCACGCGTTGTTATCAATGCGGTAGGGCTCAACCCGCTGCGCACCGGGCTGTTTGAGTGCTTGCGCGAAATGGGGGCTGATCTCACCATTCGTAACCCACGCTTGCAGGGCGGCGAGAGCCTTGGCGATGTGGTGGTGGAATACGCCGCCCTTACCGGCGTGGACGTGCCGCCAGAGCGGGCACCCAGCATGATTGATGAATACCCGGTCCTGGCCATCGCCTGCGCCTTTGCGAAGGGCACCTCGCGCCTGCGCGGCCTTTCGGAACTACGGGTGAAGGAGAGCGACCGTCTGGCCGCCACCGCCGCCATGCTGCGGGCTGGTGGCGTGCGGGTTGAAATTGAGGGTGATGATTTGATCGTGCATGGCGGTATGCCCGCCGGCGGCGGGCTGGTTGAAACCCATATGGACCATCGGCTGGCCATGAGTGCTCTGGTGTTTGGCCAGGCCACTCAGGCCCCGATGCAAATTGATGATGCCAGCTTTATTGACACCAGCTTTCCAGGGTTTGTGGCGTTGATGCGCGGCTTGGGTGCGAGCATCACCGCGCCATGATTATTGCCATCGATGGCCCAGCAGCCGCCGGCAAGGGCACGCTGGCCAGGCGCATTGCGGCGGCATTGGGCCTGCCTTACCTCGATACCGGCCTGCTGTACCGCGCCGTCGGGCGGCGGGTGCTGGATTCCGGCGCTGACCCTGCAAATCCCGAGGCGGCTACAACGGCGGCCCGCTCGCTCACTGAGGCTGATTTCCAACGCACTGACTTACGCGGCCCGGAGGCTGACAAGGCGGCTAGCCAGGTGGCCTCCATCCCCGCTGTACGGGCGGCCTTGCTGCAGTTCCAGCGGCATTACGGTGCTACCATAGGTGCTGTGCTGGATGGCCGCGACATTGGCACCATCATATTCCCCAATGCTGATGTGAAGCTGTTTGTCACCGCCAGCCTTGAAGCCCGCACCCAGCGTCGTTACGCTGAAATTCTGGGGCGAGGTGAGGCTGTCTCCCTCGAAGATGTCCGTGCTGACCTTGCGGCCCGCGATGAGGCTGACCGTACCCGCACCGCCGCACCGCTGGTGCAAGCCGCCGATGCTACCTTGCTGGACACCAGCGCCATGGATGCTGACGCGGCGTTTGCCAAGGCGTTGGCGCTGGTGCAAGCAAAAGCCGCACCTAGGCTGTAGAAAAATATTTACGAATCAGCGGGTTCCAGCATAGTATGAAGATATATGCCCGCCTCATTTGAAGCCCGCCGGTTTATTTCCCCCAATATGCGGGCGCAATTGCGTCGGCGTATTGCCGAACTGCTCGCAGTTTTCACCGGGCTGGTGGGGCTGACCTTGCTGGTGGCGCTGATTTCCTACCACGCGCAGGATGCCTCGTTTGATACCGCAAATGCCGCGCGGCCGTTAAATCTGGCTGGTCCGTTTGGCGCGACACTATCGGATTTTTTGTTGCAAGGCTTTGGTATCGCAGGGTTTTTGCCCGTGTTGGTTCTGCTGGCCTGGAGCTACCGGCTTGGCACCCGGGGGGCTATCGGCCATTTAAAATGGCGCATCTTTTTGGGTGCCAGCGCGCTGCCGCTGCTGGCGGCGGCTCTCGCCATGGCGGTTGCCATAATCCCTGGCCCCGCTGTCTCATGGCCGGTGACCGCTGGCATTGGCGGCGCTGCCGGGTTGTTACTCTCATCGGCCTTTGTGGGGGCCGGGCATTCAGCGCTCGGCACGCTGGGCGGGGGCATCGCCATGACTCTGACCTTGGTGCTGGCTTTGGCAGCCGTGGGCTTTGCGTTGGGTTTTACCCCCAGCGAATGGCGCTCCGCCGGCCGCCGGGCGGTAAGTGCTGCCAGCGCGTCCGCCAACCATAGCAGGCGGGGCGCCGAGGCGGTGTCCTCATGGTTAACACCTCTGCTTGCCAGCGCTTCGGCGGGGGGAGCGCCCCGGCGGTGGGAGGAAGAACCGCGCATCAATCCTTCATTGACCCGCCCGCTGCACCAGCATTCTGTGCATGAGCGTGAAGTGGGCGAGCCTGAAATTCACATCAACACCGCCTTGCAACGCCCTACCATCAAAACGCCCATCCTTCCTAAAAAAGCCCCGCCAAAGCAGGAGCGCTTACCCTTGCTTGACCCCGGCTGGAATTTTCCATCGCTCGATTTGTTGCAAGCCCCACCTACCAGAACCTCGGTTGGACCATCGACTGATGCGCTTGAGAGCAATGCCCGCCTGTTGGAAAATGTGCTGCAGGATTACGGCGTGCAGGGTAAAATTGTGGAAATTCGCCCCGGCCCGGTGGTTACACTGTATGAGCTTGAGCCAGCGCCTGGCATTCGTTCATCCCGCGTGATTGGCTTAGCCGATGATATCGCGCGCAGCCTCTCCGTGGTGGCGGTGCGCATTGCCACGGTGAGCGGCCGTAACGTGATTGGCATTGAGGTGCCGAATGCCAAACGCGAGACGGTGTTTTTCTCAGAACTTCTCAGTGGTGCTGACTGGGAAGTGCAAAGCGGCAAACTCATGTTGGCGCTGGGTAAGGATATTTCCGGCGCGCCGGTATTTGCAGACCTTGCGCGTATGCCGCACTTACTCATCGCGGGTACCACTGGCTCTGGTAAATCAGTTGGTGTGAACGCCATGATTATGAGCTTGCTGTTCCGGCTCTCACCGGAACAATGCAGGCTGATTTTGATTGACCCGAAAATGCTGGAACTTTCAGTTTATGATGGTATTCCGCATTTGATGGCGCCGGTGGTAACGGAGCCTGCCAAGGCGGTGGCGGCACTTAAATGGGTGGTGCGTGAAATGGAGCGGCGCTATCGTTCCATGAGCCAGCTCGCGGTGCGCAACATTGGCGGCTATAATGACCGTGTGAATGAGGCGCGCGCCAAGGGTGAAGTTGTCACCCGCCGCGTGCAAACCGGCTTTGATTCTGAAACTGGCAAGCCGGTGTTTGAGGACCAGCCTTTGGCGCTGGAGCCGCTGCCGTTTATTGTTGTGTTCATTGATGAGATGGCAGATTTGATGATGGTGGCCGGCAAGGAAATTGAAATTGCCGTGCAGCGCTTAGCACAAATGGCCCGCGCCGCTGGCATTCATGTAATTATGGCAACGCAACGACCATCAGTTGATGTGATAACCGGCACCATTAAAGCCAACTTCCCCACCCGCATTAGCTTTCAGGTGATCTCCAAATTTGATAGCCGTACCATTTTGGGTGAGCAGGGGGCTGAGCAACTGCTGGGGCAAGGTGATTTGCTCTATATGCAAGGCGGTGGCCGCATTACCCGCGTGCATGGCCCTTTTGTGTCTGACCGTGAGGTTGAGGATGTGGTGGCGTTCCTGCGTGAACAGGGCGAGCCAGCCTATGTGGATGAAGTAACCGAACCGCTGGATGATGAAACCCCGCTGCTGCCCGGCAGCGTGGGCGGCAACACCACGGGTGAAAATGCCTTGTACGACCAAGCCGTTTCGCTGGTGGCGCGAGAGGGCAAGGCCAGCACCTCGTTTATTCAGCGCCATTTGCAAATAGGCTATAACCGCGCTGCAAAATTGATCGAGCAGATGGAAAAAGACGGCGTGGTCTCAGCCGCCAACCATGTAGGCAAACGCGACGTGCTGGTGCGGCGTGAACGCGATGATGATTAAGCCGCGCTGGGGTTGGGTTATTTTGGCGCTTGTGGGGTTTTTTCATTGTCACAATGGACAACAAATAGATTTCTTAGCCCGTAGGTAACGAATACCGCACATTCGGCTTGTGGCGAGGTTGGGCCGGGGGCTGCCTTTCTTTTTATGGAGCGGAAGAGAAGTAAATTCCATTGCTGACTGGTAGCTCGGCCGAACGGTGATGAAAGGGAGGATGCTGCGCATCAACCCTAAAGGTCTGCTGTTCTACTTTTTGCCCTCTAGACCCAACAATAACTTGTAGCAACCTTGGGTTAACAGCTAGACAACCTGTTTCGATGGTTTACCTTTGGAGGAGCATTTATACAGACAAGGCGATGACACCATGTTGAGTGAAGAAGGCAAAACCGGGGTTATATACGAAGTTGAAGGAAAGAAGTTCCGGTTTGGGTTTGAAAATGCCTTCTGGTCGGGCCTTAATGATCCCTCATATAGCGAAGCCTCGCGCTTGATTATAGCTCGACGAGAAAATGTGTTGAGCAGCACAGCTACAATTTATCATTATACATCGTTACACGGGTTTCAAGGCATTATCAATGAATCTGGCTTTTGGGCCAGCGACAATCGGTTTATGAACGATGCCCAAGAAATAAAAAACGGTAATGAGTTTATTATTCGTGTCCTTCAGCATTGCAAACGGAAATCTAGATGTTATCAATTTGAAAAAATTCTAGAAAAAATTCTAGAAAACATTGTTATTCCAAATAGAGTGGGGAACTTCGTCGCTTGTTTTTCCACAGTGCGTGACAGTTTAGAGCAATGGCGTGGTTATGGCGCTGAGGGAGCTGTTTGCATTGGATTGACGAATCATCTGCCTGGAGCCAGGCCACTATTTTTTGGGCCTGATGCCCTCCAGCATAAAGCGTTCTATGATACCCGCGCGAAAATTATTTTGCTTCTTTCTATTATTCGTCGTTTTGAGAAAGAATATGATCTGGACAGGCAGACAATGTCAGATATTTGGCCGTCTAATCACGACGACCTTTATACAGAACGATTAACCTCGATGCTTATTTGGCGCACCATTGCGTTTAAAGATTTTTCTTTTAAACAAGAGTCTGAGACACGTATGGTAATTCCTTACGAGACTGCGGATAACTACTACGAAGGCGGCACCAGATTCAGAGTTAGCCCTTTAGGACTTATACCCTACATATGCACGGGAAGTCACAAAGACTTGAGCGGCCCTTTGCCAATAACAGAGGTCGTTGTTGGACCGTCTCCAAGACAGGAATTAATTGGCGCAAGCATTCGAACTTTCCTAGACGCTAAAGGATACAACGCAGCAGTTGTAAGAATGTCGTCAGTGCCTTACCGATCCGGCTAGTCTCTCATACCGTTAACTAACGCCAGTTTCCTCCGCCGTTGATCAGAAGATTAGCGAGGCGTCCATTCCGCCATACTTCGCCCGCCAGCGGTAAAGGAACGCGTTGCTCACGCCATGCTTACGGCAAAGTTTGACCGTCGACACACCGCCCTCAGTCAAGCGCAATATCCCCGGAATCTGGACCTCAATGTATTTGGACAACTTCACAAAGATCTCCTCGTGCAAAGTGCCCAAAAAATTCTACTTATCAATTCCCTTAATGGCCGGGGGGATTACCGCGCGGTCAACAGGCTGACCAGCCCAGCAAAATACAGGGGTTTCCGGGTTTCCGGCGCGGGGTTATGTGAGGTTGATGCCCGCGCCGATTGTCACCAGAAAGCTGCCGCTGTTGTTGGGGTTTCTCATTGCGGTGGGGCCGCTTTCCACGGACATGTATTTGCCAGCGTTTCCGCAAATCGCGCTTGATTTTCATAGCAAGGCAGCCCCGCAAATTTCATTGGCGGCTTATTTCATCGGCCTAGCGGTAGGGCAGATGACCCAAGGCGCATTGTCTGACCGGGTAGGTCGGCGGGCGCCGTTGCTGGCCGGGCTGATTATTTACACCATCGCCTCGGTTGGTTGTGCGCTGTGTTGGAGTGTTTCCTCATTGGCGGTGTTTCGGTTTTTGGCGGCGCTGGGCTGTTCAGCCGGTGTGGTGATCCCGCGCGCCATGGTGCGTGATCTGGCTGATGGCCCGGCCGCGGCCAAATTATTCTCCAAACTAGTGCTGGTTATGGGTGTGGCCCCCATTGTGGCCCCCATGCTGGGTGCGGCGGTGGTAGCAATTTTTAACTGGCGGATGATTTTTGGCGTGGCAGCCCTGTACGGCGTGCTGGCGGTCTGGCTGGTGTGGCGCAAACTGCCTGATACACTGCCACTGGAGCACCGCACCCGCATTGGTTTGGTGGCGGTGCTGGTGCGCTATGTAAATATCAGCCGGGAGCGGGCGTTCATCACCCATGCGGCGGTGGGCGCGTTCACCTCGGCAGCACTTTTTGCGTATTTATCAGCCACGCCGCAGATATTCATCGGCGGCTATGGCTGGAACACCGCGCAATATGCCGCATTGTTTGGGCTGAACGCGTCTGCTTATATTGGCTATAACCAGATTAACCCGGCGTTGGTGAATCGTTTTGGCATTGGGCCAGTGATTGTGTTTGCCTTAAGCGTTTTGGTGGTCTCATGCCTTATTTTGGTCGCACTGGCGTTGCATCCGGTGGGTCCGTTGGGAGTTATTGCGGCATTGTTGTTAAGTGAAGTTGGTTTTGGCCTGGTTAACCCTTGCGCCATGGTGGGGGCCTTGTCTCGCCATCAGGCCCATGCCGGCAGTGCCTCGGCGCTGCTTGGCACCATGCAATATGGTGGTGGCGCGGTGGCGGGTCTGGCCATGGGCGTGTTTGGCACCAACCATGTGGGGCCAATGGCGGTGGCGATGCTGGCGTGCGCTTTGGCGGCCACTGCGGCTGCCTGGGCCCGCCCGGCTTTGGTATTTTCGTCTGGAGAGAGTTGAGCATGTCACAAATGAGCGTGGTGGGTATTCCGGCCTGCACAAAGTTAATTGATCATTACATCCAGCATGCCACCCCGGCACGCTACGGTGCCGCCCTGATGGCCGCCTCGAACGCCATTCCCGTCATCATTCCGCCGGAGGGCGAGGCAATGGCAGCGCTGCTCGACCGGCTGGATGGCATCATGTTCAATGGTAGCCCCAGCAATGTGGCGCCTATGCGTTACGGCGCTGATTATGATGCCACACCGGATTTCCATGACCCTGCCCGCGACGCGACCACGCTGCCGCTGATCCGCGCGGCAGTTGAGCGCGGCATCCCCATTTTGTGCATCTGCCGGGGCTTACAGGAGCTTAATGTGGCGCTGGGTGGTACATTGTATCAGGAAGTTCACAGGGTTGCTGGCCGGATGGACCACCGGGCGGGTGAGGGCACGCGCGAGCAGTTGTTCGCAATCAAGCACAAAGTGAGCTTATCAGGCCGCATGGCGGAAATTTGCGGCGCCACCGAGATTGCGGTGAATTCCCTGCACGGCCAAGGGATTGACCAGTTGGCGCCAACTCTGGTGGTGGAAGCGCTAGCCCCTGACGGCACCATTGAGGCGGTGCGGGTGGAGGGCGCAAAATCCTTCGCTTTTGCGGTGCAGTGGCACCCAGAGTGGGAGGTAACTCACTTTGAGGACCGCAAACGTTTGTTTGAGGCGTTCGGCGCTGCCTGCGCCATCTACCGGCAGGGCAGATAGTCGCCTATATCACTGTCATACCAATCGGAGGACCCACCCATGGATATTCAAACCATCGACAGCCAATACAGCCAGTTGCAAAATCAGGCGCAGCAGACTGTGCAGGAACTCAAAGACCTCGCCACCAAGCTGCAAACCGCCAACCAGGCCGGCAACCAGGATGCCCGCGAATGGCTGCTGGACTTAAAAAGCATTGCTTTGGCCATCCAGGCCGAGCAGAATCAGGTTTCGAATTTATTGCAGGCTCTGCATGGGTTTGTTGAAAACCAGCAGCAGGCCATCCAACAAATGCCGCAACAATCACCCTGGGGGCAGCAGCCGCAACAGCAGCAGCCAATGCCCATGCCGTACCCGCCGCAAGGTGGTTATGGCGGTGGCTACCCGCAGCAACAGGGTGCGGGTGGGCTGCTCGGCGGGTTGTTTAATTCCGGCTTTGGCCGCGCCATTGTCACCGGTGCCGGGTTTGGCATTGGTGATGATATCATCAACAAAATTTTCTAAAATATTTGCCTGAAAAAAGCCGGCGTGCCCCCTGCGTGTTTTGGGCGCGCTGGCTTTTTTAAGTATGTAAGGCCACAGGTAAAAATGCCGCTTCATGCGGTGGTCCGGCGGCAAAATCCCAGCTAGGGGCTGTATCTTTAGGCAGTGCCATCAACGATGCGCTAACCGTTGCAAAGCCGTTATGGGGTGGAATGTTCAACGCAGTTGCCACGGGCGCGGTATTGTCCGCCAGTAGTAAGTTCCAATTTTCCCATTCCGTAGCCTCAAATTTCGGCAAATGCCGGGCAATGCGCGGCAACTTCATCTCGTTTGGCTCGCCCGAGGTGATCATCCAGGTGCCGTAACCAAGTTCCGACACCACCGGCACGCCGCGTTCAAGCCCGCTGAGACAAAACGCCTGATCACAATCGGCGATCACCAGATTAAAACTGCGATACGCGCCAGCATCAAGCCGCGCGAGGGCGCAAACCGCTGCCTCAGCCGTGGGGTGCGCCAGCGCCAACAGCGGTAATTCACCCCGGCTGCGCTTGCCGGGTGCCGGACCCAGCGAGCCGTGCCGGTTCAGCACCCCCGCCATCACACCATCACGGTTCAAACCCAGCCAGCTACCGCCTGCGGTTTTATCCTGCCCGGCAATCACGCCGGGCAATTTCGGCCAATGTTTGCCGGGCGGCGCCCATGGCCGGTTCAGCATTTCATCGCGGTTGGCGGCAATGAAAACGCCTCCTTCCTCAATCCGCAGGATGATCGAGCACATGGGGTGAAACCCGCGGGTTAGCCAAATACGCGGGCAAATAGCGTATCAATTTCGGCCAGATGCAGTTTGCAATCCATTGCTGCGTCAATCACATCGGGTGAAATCCGCCCTGCCACCTCAGGGTCAGCCAGCAGATTGGCGCGGAAATCCATGGCATCGGGCTGGCCCAGTTTGGTCCAGGTGGCCATGGCGTTACGTTGCACAATTTTATAGGAATCTTCACGCAAAATCCCCGCTTTGGTCAGCGCCAGCAGCACTTCGCCGGAATGCACCACCCCGCCCAGGCTCTCTAAATTCGCCATCATCTGGTCCGGGTAGATGGTCAGCTTGTCTATCATCCCGGCCAGCCGAAACAGCGCAAAATCCAGTGTTACTGTGGCATCCGGGCCAATGCCACGCTCGACTGATGAATGGCTGATATCGCGCTCGTGCCAGAGCGTTACATTCTCCATTGCCGGTACCACGGCGCTGCGCACCAGCCTTGCCAACCCTGTGAGGTTTTCTGACAGCACCGGGTTGCGCTTATGCGGCATGGCGGAGGAGCCTTTTTGCCCGGCATGAAAAAACTCCTCGGCTTCACGTACTTCTGAGCGCTGTAGATGCCTCACTTCGGTTGCCAGCCGCTCCACGCCGCAAGCAATTACGCCCAATGTGGCAAAAAATGCCGCATGGCGGTCACGTGGGATCACCTGGGTGGAAATTGGCTCAATTGTGAGGCCAAGTTTGCTCGCCACGTAATTTTCAACCCGCGGGTCAACATGTGCAAAGGTGCCGACCGCCCCGGAAATGGCGCAGGTGGCAATCTCGGCCCGCGCCGCCAGCAGGCGCACCCGATTGCGCGCAAATTCGGCGTAATGGCCTGCCAATTTCAGCCCGAAGCTGGTTGGCTCGGCATGAATCCCGTGGCTGCGGCCAATGGTGATGGTGTGCTTATGCTCAATCGCCCGCTTCTTTAACGCTGCCAGCACATCGTCAATATCCGCCAGCAGCAAATCAGCCGCCTGGGTAAGCTGTACTGCCAGGCAGGTGTCCAGCACGTCTGATGAGGTTAACCCCTGGTGCACAAACCGGCTATCCGGCCCGATACCCTCGGCCAGCCAGGTGAGGAAGGCGATTACGTCATGGCGGGTTTCACGCTCAATCTCGTCAATCCGCTCAATGTCAGCCGGGCCGATAGCGGCCAGCTTCGGGCCGCCTGATTTACGAATATTGGCGGCGGCCTCGGCGGGCACCGTGCCAACCAGCGCCATGCCCTCGGCGGCCAGAGCCTCAATTTCAAACCAAATCCGGTAGCGGTTCTCGGGCGACCAGATGGCAGCGGCCTGTGGCCGGGTATAACGTGGGATCATGACAACTCCTTGAGCTTTGCGCCGGGGTAAGCCGCCCGGCTGGCGTTGACAAGCGCCGCCTCTGCAAGCCACCAGAGCAGATGGATTTAGCCCAGGCCTCTGTTTTACTGCCCATCCTGTTGCAGGTTCTCGTAATTGACCTTGTGCTGGCAGGCGACAACGCCGTGGTGATCGGCCTGGCGGTCAATGGCTTGCCCAAAGCCCAACGCCGCCGCGCCATTTTAGCAGGCATCGCGGGGGCAACGGTTATCCGCATTTTATTTGCGCTGGTGGCCGTTAAAATGCTGGCCATTATCGGCCTCACGCTGGCAGGCGGCATTTTGCTGCTCTGGGTGGTTTGGAAGTCTGCCCGGGAGTTCAAAAAGGCTGAAACCAGCCATCATGCGCCACCCAAGGCCGGGCGGCTGCGCAGCGCCATCACCCGCATCATCATCGCGGATGTCTCGATGAGCCTCGATAACGTGCTGGCAGTGGCAGGTGCGGCACACGGCCACCCGGCATTGCTGGTCATCGGCCTGATCGTATCGGTCGCCCTCATGGGCTTTGCCGCCACCCTGGTTGCCAGGTTATTGCAACGATTTCGCTGGCTGACCTGGGTTGGGCTCGCAATCGTCCTATATGTATCCCTAACCATGATATACCAAGGCTCCTTTGAGGTCATCCGCCACGCCGTGCTGCCAGCATGAACAATGCCGCGCTGCGTCAGGATGGTGACGTTCTGGCCTTCTCGGGCGATCTGGTGGCGCAGAATGTCGGTGCTATCTGGAAATCATCCATCGCTGCCGCCAAGCGCACCCATGCCGTCACGCTGGTCATCGATGTCACCGCTTGCCATGTGATCGACACCGCCGGCGCGACGCTACTGCTGACCATGGAACGAATTCACGGCGGGCAGATGCAACTGCAAGGTGCTGAAACCCAAGGCACGGCGCTGATCGCGCAGTTACGCAAAATCATTCCGCCACCGCTTAACCGCCAGGAGGAGCAGCGCGCCTCCGAGGAAGCCGCCCGAGCGGCGAGAGCGCCGAGTGTGTTGGAAAATCTTAAAATCCGGATTTTGTTTTTTGGCGAAACCATCGTTGCGCTGATGGCATTGCCGACCAAGCTGCGGTTTCTGCGCGGTGCTGATTTCGCCCATATTGCCGATAATGCCGGGCTACAGGCCATGCCGCTGGTGGTGATGCTGGGGTTTCTGATCGGGATGATTCTGGCTTTCCAATCCGCTATCCCCATGCAGCAGTTCGGCGCTGATTTATACGTGGCTGACCTGGTGGCGCTCTCCTTGTTCCGCGAGCTTGGCCCGTTGCTGGTCGCGGTAATTTTGGCGGGCCGTACCGGCTCGGCTTTTGCAGCCGAACTCGGCACCATGCAGGTGAACGAGGAAATCGCCGCCCTGACCACCATGGGCATCGACCCTGAGACCATGCTGGTACTGCCGCGCGTTGCCGCCGCGGTGCTGGTGATGCCAGCCCTGGTGGTGACGATGGATGTTGCGGGGCTCATCGGCATGGGGTTGGTGCTACGGCTGTTTGGCTTTCCGGTTTCGGCGATCATCGGGCAGATCACCTTCGCTGCGGGCCCTTCGGATTTTTTGTTGGGACTGTTTAAATCCATGGTGTTTGCCGCCGCCGTCGCCATGATCGGCTGCCGCGCCGGCCTCACCACCGGCAACGGCCCGCGCGCGGTGGGCGAGGCGGCCACCTCGGCGGTGGTCGGCGGGATCGTCGCCACGGTGCTGCTTGATGGTTTATTCGCCGTGCTGTTCTACCGGATGGGGCTGTAATGGGCACGATCATCCAGGTGGACGATGTCTCCCAGCACTTCGCCAGCCGGGTTATTTTCAAAAATGTCAGCTTCAGCGTTGCGACAAGCGAAGTGTTTGTAATCCTTGGTGGTTCTGGCTGCGGCAAATCAACCTTGCTGAAACAAATGATCGGGCTACTCACACCCACCGCCGGGCGGATTAGCGTCTGCGGCCATGACGTTACAACCGACACTGAAGCGGTGCGGCGAAGCATGGGCGTGATGTTCCAGTCCGGCGCATTGTTCGGCTCGATGAACCTGCTGGACAATGTTGCTTTGGCCATGGCCGTGTTCACCGACCTTCCGGCCTCGGCCCGCCAGGAAATCGCCCGCATGAAGCTTGCCATGGTCGGGTTAGGCGATGCCGCCTTGCGCCTGCCGGCTGAGATTTCCGGCGGCATGGCCAAGCGCGCTGCCATTGCCCGCGCTCTGGCGCTTGACCCGCCGGTATTGTTCCTCGATGAACCCTCCGCCGGGCTGGACCCGATCACCTCTGCCGGGCTTGACGCGCTGATCCTGGAGCTGCGCGATACTCTGGGTGCGACCTTCGTGGTGGTCACTCATGAATTACAATCAATCCTTGCCATTTCCGATCGGTGCATCATGCTGGACCGCGAGGCGCAGGGGATCATTGCGATGGGAAAACCCAAAGACCTGCAAGCCCATTCCGATGTTAAAATGGTAAGGGCGTTCTTCAACCGGGAGAGTCTGTGATGGAAACCAAACGAGCCGCCTTCCGGGTGGGGCTGTTCACGCTGGCGGGCCTTGCCGCGCTGCTGGCACTGGTGTTTTTTCTGTCAGGCTCGGCCTTGCATCCCGGCATTCCTTATGAAACCTAT
>JAQNCT010000089.1 GCA_029077825.1 Acidocella sp.
CATCACATCTTCAAAAAATATGTTCGGAGATTTGCCACCCAGCTCCAGCGTCACCGGAATAAGATTATGGCTGGCATATTGCATAATCAGCCGGCCTGTCGTGGTCTCACCGGTAAAGGCAATTTTGGCAATCCGGTTTGATGAAGCCAGCGGCTTGCCCGCTTCCAAGCCAAACCCGTTCACAATGTTCAGCACGCCGGGTGGCAGCAAATCACCAATCAGTTCCGCCAGCACCATAATGCTCACCGGGGTCTGCTCGGCCGGCTTCAACACCACCGCATTGCCGGCGGCAAGTGCGGGTGCCAGTTTCCATACCGCCATCAAAATCGGAAAGTTCCAGGGAATAATCTGGCCCACAACACCCAAAGGCTCATGAAAATGATAGGCCACCGTGTCTTCATCAATCTGCGAAAGGCTGCCTTCTTGTGCCCGCACGCATGATGCAAAATACCTAAAATGGTCAATCGCCAGCGGAATATCCGCAAAAGTGGTTTCCCTAATCGGCTTGCCGTTATCAACGGTTTCCGCATAAGCCAGCAAATCCAGGTTGGCTTCCATCTTGTCGGCAATGCGGTTCAAAATCAGCGCGCGTGCGGCAACTGATGTTTTGCCCCACGCATCTGCCGCCGCATGTGCGGCATCCAACGCAAGGTTGATGTCCGCCTCGTTTGAGCGCGCGGCTTGCGTGAAAACCTGGCCCGTAATCGGGGAAACATTGTCAAAATACTGCCCGGAAACCGGCGGCACAAACTTGCCCCCGATAAAATTATCGTAACGCGCCTTAAAGGCAAAACCCACCGCGGATGTACCCTGCAGGGGGGCTATGGCTGCATCTAACATATATTTCCTCTTTTCATATCGTGGACAAACCCCTCTACCGGGGGCCTCACAACCAATGCAGCAAGTTGCGTGCCAATTTTTACAGCCCTGTTTCCCGGCCCAATCCACAGCAGCACCGCCAGAATGTTGATCCAATCCGACACACCGTCCCAAAACGGGACAGTTCAGCCCGCCCCCAGCGCTGGCGCCCATGAAAACACTTGTCAGAATATCCGCCAGCAACTAAAAACTTTATTAGCCAGCCTGAAAAATATAAAAACTGGCTTCGATGAGGAGGGAAAATGTCTCAACGCCCTATGCCTGTTCAGGCACCAGCACTGCCCCCGGCCCGCGTTCCACCACGCGTCCCGCCGCGTGCATTGGCACGCGCCCTGGCTCGCCCCCTGGCGCCCGCCATGTCAGCCTCCCGGCACCGCTTTATCCGGCTTTAAGTGTCATGATATTTTGCAAATGACCGCCACTTTGCCCAGCACCGGCGCGCCAGATCTCTCCCCCACAATCGCCGGCCAAAAAAACCTCAGCCGCTCCTGGCAGCGCTGCCGTGAAGCCGGGCTTAATCCCAACCACGCCCGGTTTGATGGGCCTCACCTCTCTCACCCTGAATTACGTCTGGCGGGGGAGCGCCACTCCCTGCTTACCACCCAGGCCCGCCCGGTCATGGAATATCTGTACGGTCAAATCCGCGGCTCCGGCTGCATCATGCTCCTGTCAGATGAGCGCGGCTTCCTGCTTGATACTTTGGGCGATATTGATTTTGCCAACCGCGCCGCTGAGGTTGCCCTCAAACCCGGCGCCTGCTGGGCAGAACATGCACGCGGCACCAACGCCATCGGCACAGCACTGGTTGAATCAAAGCCAGTCGTGGTCAACGGCGCTGAACATTACTTCAACCATAATAATTTCCTCGCCTGTGCCGCCACGCCCTTGTACGACCCCAATGGCGGCCTCCTCGGCGTGATTGATATTTCATGCGATTCCCGCATCTACCACCCGCACACTTTTAGCCTGGTGCGCACCACCGCACAAATGATCGAAACCCGCATTTTTGAACTTGCCTTTCGCAAGCACACAAAATTGCGCTTCCACGTCTCCAGCGCGCATGGCCTGACTGAAGGTGTGCTCGCTCTGTCTGAAGATGGCCGCCTGCTCGGTGCCAACCGCACCGGCTTTGATTTATTGTCCCTGCGCCCGGCTGATATCGGCAACACTGATTTTTCAGCCCTGTTCAACATGAACCTGCGTGAACTGATCGAGCTAGACCATCGCGCCCAGGGCCGGCCTGTCAGCATTCAGCACCCCACGGGTGGAGAGATTTTTCTCTCCATTGAACAAGCCCGCTTCACCGCGCCCCGCAACCCGCCACTGCAAATCATCTCGAAATCTGATGCGCTCGATGAGCTTGACACCGGAGACACTCAGGTCAGCCAGGCCATTCAGCGCGCCCGCCGCGTCATTGGCCGGCCCGTGCCCATTCTCATCCAGGGTGAAACCGGCGTCGGCAAAGACATGTTCGCGCGCGCCCTCCACATGTCCAGCCCGCGCCGCAACGGGCCGTTTGTTGCGGTCAACTGCGCGGCACTGCCGGAAAGCCTTATCGAATCTGAATTGTTCGGCCATGCGCCGGGCGCTTTCACAGGTGCCAGGCGTGAAGGTGCCCCCGGCCGCTTCCGCGAAGCCCATGGCGGTACTCTGTTCCTTGATGAAATCGGCGATATGCCGCTTGCCATGCAAACCAGACTTTTGCGCGTGCTTGAGGAACGAAAAGTCACCCCGCTCGGCGGCAAGCCCGTCGCGGTTGACTTCATGCTCATTGCCGCCACCCACCGGGATTTGAAGCACAGTGTTGCCACGCACGATTTCCGGGCAGACCTGTATTACCGGCTGAACGGCCTCAGCCTCGCCTTGCCGGCCGCCCGTGAACGCACAGATCTTGCGAGCCTGATAGAGCGCATCTTGGATGCCGAAACCACCGCGCGCGGCACCCACAGCCAGCCCATTCTGCTGGCCACGGCCCTTAAAACCGCTTTCTTGCAATATAACTGGCCCGGCAATCTGCGTCAGCTCTCGGTTAATCTGCGCACCGCCTGCCTCATGCTTGATGATGACGAATATTTGCTGGACTGCCAGCATTTCGCACCAGAATTCATCGAGGATTTAGCCTTGCACGCATCAGAACCAAAGCACAGCGCCAACACCCATGCCAGCACCAACGCCACCACGCTGCGCGAAAACTCAGATACCGTCATCCTCAACGCCATCCAGCAGGCAGCCGGCAACATGAGCATCGCCGCCCGCCAGCTCGGCATCAGCCGCAATACGCTCTACCGCAGGCTGAACCTTATCAACCAGCCCACCCAAAAGCCCAGCCCGCCCCTGGTAAAAGTCAGCTGAATTTGTGGCTTTTTTAAAACCACCCGCACATCCATGGCGCTATATTCAATTGCACGCCATCACGTGCGCAGCACGCAGCCTTGCGCATAACAAGCCGTAGGCGGTAAAACCCGCCCACGCCTTGCCCCAAGGCCGAACCGCCAGCCAAAACCGGAGACCCGCACCCATGATGGGCGCAATCATTACCACCTTCCTCACCGCCAGCGTTGAATGGGTTGAAGCTTACACAATCATTCTGGCGGTCGCCTTGTCCATCGGCTGGCCGCGTGCGCTGGGTGCGGCAGGAGCGGCATTTTTATGCCTTGCCATCCTCACCAGCCTTGGCAGCTTCATCCTCACGCTCATTCCCAGCCTCGCTGTTCTGCAATTTCTCATCGGCGTTTTCCTCACTCTGTTCGGAGTGCGCTGGCTGGGCAAAGCCATTGCGCGCGGTGCGGGCCTTAAAAAACTGCATAACGAAGATGCTGAATTCGCAAATTTGCGCGCACGCGCTGAAATCCATGAAGCCAGTGCCGCCTGGTGGATCGGCTTTAACGGTGTCCTGCTTGAAGGGCTTGAAGTGTGGTTAATTGTGGTTGCCCTCGGCGTGCAAACTCACCACACGCTGGCCGCGGCCTCGGCCGCCCTGGCCGCACTGGCGGTGGTCTGCGCCATGGGCGCCCTGGCCCGCCGGCCACTTTCAAAAGTGCCCGAAAATACCATCAAATTCACGGTCGGCTGCGGCGTGCTCAGTTTCGGCACATTCTGGATTCTGGAATCACTCGGCTACCGCTGGCCGCTAGGAGATGCAACGCTGCTCTCATTATTCGCGTTCTACGCCCTTGGCGGTCTGGCACTCATCGGCCTCTACCAGCGCAAACCCCACATCCCAGGAATTGGCTGATGCAAGGCTTCCTCAAAACATTATTCGCTGACAAATATACATTGCGCGCCGTCGCCTTCTGCATTCTGGCCGCACTGGCATTGCTGCACACAGGGGCTGCCCCTTTCGCAGGGCTGCTGCTGCCCGCTGGCCTGCTCATCACCGCTGGCCTTCTCGCCAAAAAATAGCACTGGCTTTACACAGCGCGCCCTTCGCGCATCGCCCGCCATAATTTTTCAGCCGTGCATGGCAAACTTGGCAATTCGGCCCCCAGCGTGCCCAACGCATCAGCTATGGCATTGCTCACGGCGGCAAGTGCGCCCGTTGTGCCGGCTTCACCAAGCCCCTTCACCCCAAGCGGATTATTGGGAGACAAAGTAGGCCGCCCTGCATCACGATAAGGGCCAATCGGGCTGGCA
>JAQNCT010000032.1 GCA_029077825.1 Acidocella sp.
GAAGGTTTGGCTCTTCTTGGTCGGGATGGTGGTGTTACGGTCGATCAAGCGGGTGAACACGCCGCCCAGGGTTTCAATGCCGAGCGACAGCGGGGTAACATCGAGCAGCAGAACGTCCTTAACATCACCTTTCAGCACCGCGCCCTGAATACCGGCGCCAATGGCGACCACTTCATCAGGGTTGACGTTACGGGCGGGTTCCTTGCCGAAGAAGTTCTTCACGAACTCGATCACCTTGGGCATGCGGGTCATACCGCCGACCAGAATGACTTCGTTGATCTCATCGGCAGTGACGCCGGCATCCTTCAAGGCAGCCTTGCAGGGCCCGAGGGTGCGTTCGATCAAATCATCGACAAGGGATTCCAGCTTGGCGCGGGTAAGGCGCACCACCAGATGTTTCGGCCCGGAGGCGTCGGCGGTGATGAACGGCAGGTTGATTTCGGTTTCCTTGGAGGAGGAAAGTTCAATCTTCGCCTTTTCAGCCGCTTCCTTGAGGCGTTGCAGGGCCAGCTTGTCCTTGCGCAGGTCAATGCCCTGGTCGCGTTTGAATTCGTCGGCCAGATAATCAATGACACGCTGGTCGAAATCTTCACCGCCCAGGAACGTATCACCATTGGTGGATTTCACCTCGAACACGCCGTCGCCGAGTTCCAGCACGGAAATGTCGAACGTGCCACCGCCCAGATCATACACCGCGATGGTGCCGGCGTTCTTTTTGTCCATGCCGTAGGCCAGGGCCGCGGCGGTGGGTTCGTTGATGATGCGCAGAACATCGAGCCCGGCGATTTTGCCGGCATCCTTGGTGGCCTGGCGCTGCGCATCGTTAAAATACGCCGGGACGGTAATCACCGCCTGGGTGACTTTCTCGCCAAGATAGGCTTCGGCGGTTTCCTTCATTTTGGTGAGAATGTACGAGCTGACCTGGCTGGGGGAGTATTTCTCGTTACGTGCCTGCACCCAGGCGTCGCCATTATCGCCGCGCACGATGGCAAAGGGCACCTGCTCCTTATCCTTGGCCACGGTCGGGTCATCATAGCGGCGGCCGATCAGGCGCTTGACGGCATAAAGGGTATTGGTGGGGTTGGTGACGCCTTGGCGTTTGGCGGACTGGCCAACCAGACGCTCGCCAGAGTCACTGAAGGCAACCATTGAAGGGGTGGTGCGGGCACCTTCTGAATTTTCGATCACACGGACATCTTTGCCCTCCATGACCGCAACGCAGGAATTGGTGGTACCGAGGTCGATACCGATGACTTTACTCATGAAAAGCTCCTTTGCAGCGGCTAATCCCGGCCCGAAGCACCGGTTATAGCCCTTGAATAACGCAACCTCATGTATTCAAGCCTGAGGCGGGGCACAAGAGGAATTTTAGGGGGGCGGTAAAATCGGCGGCACAATCCGCTTTAAAAACTCGGTGGGGAATTGGCGCTGACCAGCACGCAGGGGGTATCGCCGGGGTTGCGGAAGCGGTGCGGGATGTCGGAGCGGAAGTAATAAGCGTCGCCCGGATACAGGGTTTTCTCCTGCGGCCCGACGGTAACCGCCAGACAGCCCGCAACGATGACCCCGCATTCCTCCCCCCCATGCCGCAGCATGGCCTCCCCGGTGTCGGCGCCGGGCTGGTATGTTTCATGCAACATTTGTAACGCCCGACCGGCAATGCGGCGGCCGACCATCCGGTATGAAATATTGTCCCCGAAGGAGATTTCGGTGAGTTCATGGGCTGTGAAGAACACATTGTCCGAGGGGGAGAAATCCAGGGTGAAGAAATCCGCCAGTGAGAGGGGGATGCCGTCGAGGATTTTTTTTAAGGATGAGATCGACGGGCTGACGCGGTTTTGCTCAATCAGTGAAATGGTGCCGTTGGTGACCCCGGCGCGGCGGGCCAGTTCGCGCTGGGTCAGGCCGTAGATTTGCCGGACCATCCGCAAGCGGGCGCCGATTTCCTCCGGGGCGGCTTCCTCAATTTTTATGAGTTCGGACATTAAATGGCCTTTAGCACTGGTTTTCCGCGGCGCCAAAGTAGGTGTACCGGCGTTGCGCGTTAATTAGAGTTGACGCCTCGCCGCGGCTCGGGCGACACTTAGTTTATTAAGCCGTCCGGCTTTGTTATCATGGGGAATTGCGTGCCATTTACGCGAAACGTTCGACTGATTGATCGTATTTATAGGCGGGAGGCGTGATGCTGGAGACCATCGGCCAGCCGCCCCACCCGCCTTCTCACCAGGCCCAAGGTGCCAGCCAGCGTGGCGCCATTATCCTGGCGGGCATTACGCGCATATTCGCCGGAAGTATCCCAGCCGTTGATGGTGTGGATTTGAAAATTGAGGCGGGGGAGTTTTTTACCCTGTTGGGGCCGTCCGGGTGCGGCAAGACAACCCTGCTCAGGATGATCGCCGGGTTTGAGACGCCAGATGCCGGGCGGATTCTGATTTCGGGCAAGGAAATGCAGGATGTGCCGGCCCATAAACGAGCGGTGAACACGGTGTTTCAGTCTTACGCGCTGTTTCCGCATTTGAATGTGGCCGATAATATTGGTTTTGGTTTGCGGATGCAGGGGGTAAAAAAGCCCGAGCGGGCCAAGCGGGTTGCGGCAATTATGGAGCTGCTGCAAATTGGGCAATTTGCCAAACGTAACGCCGCCCAGCTTTCCGGTGGGCAACGCCAGCGGGTGGCGCTGGCGCGAGCGCTGGTGAATGAGCCGGAGGTGGTGCTGCTCGATGAGCCGCTTTCCGCCCTGGATGCCAAATTACGCAATGAATTGCAGATTGAATTGCTGCGGATGCAAAAACGCCTGGGCATGACGTTTATTTTTGTAACGCACGACCAGCATGAAGCGCTGGTGATGTCTGACCGGATTGGCGTGATGAGCAAGGGTAAGTTGCAGCAAGTGGGCCCGGTGCTGGATGTGTATGAAAAACCTCGCAACGTGTTTGTGGCGGAGTTTTTAGGGCTTTCCAACATCTGGCCGATCCAGCCGGTGGGTGGTGGTATGGCGGATACCCCGCTGGGGCCGTTGCGCATTACCGCTGACATAGGGGCGGCGCGCATGGCGATGATCCGGCCTGAAAAAATATGGATTTATAACGACCATCAAGCCCCCATTGACAAGCCGAATATTTTTAAGGGTGTGGTGCGGGAGGCGATTTACATGGGGGCTTCCACACAATACCGGGTTGAGACGCAAGCCGGCCAGACGGTGCTGGCGCTGGATACCAATAACGCGGCGGCGGAACGCAGTTGGCGGGCCGGTGAGGCGGTGGCGGTAGAGATTAAGCCGGACAATATTATGCTGATCGAGGCCTGAGATGGCGAGAACCGCAGCGCAAGGTGAGGCGCGGGCCCGTAATTTCCGGCTATGGCTGACGGCGGGGCCAGGGTTGTTCTGGATTGTGCTGTTTTTACTAATCCCAAGCCTAGTGCTGCTTGGCATTGGTTTTTTCACCTCCAACGATTACGGCTCGCCGGTATTGCCGCTGACCTTGACGCCGTTTTCGCAAGTGGCTGGCAATTCGCTGTTGGGGTGGGATGATGGCAATATTGTTATTATTCTGCGCTCTTTGGAGCAGGCCGGCATTGCCACGGTGGTTTCAGCGCTGCTGTCTTACCCGATTGTGTTTTTTATCATGACCCGTGAAGCCTCATTGCGGCCATTGCTGCTGCTGCTGATCATTCTGCCGTCATGGACCAACCAGGTGGTGCGTACGTATGCTTGGCTGGAATTGCTGGGGCCGAACGCACCGCTGACCGCGGTGGCGCATGCGCTGGGCATTGTGCCGCCGGATTTGGGGATTGCGCCAGGCGCCTTCGCGGTGACCACCGGGCTGGCTTATAATTACTTGCCCTACATGATTGTACCACTTTATGCCTCGGCTGAGCGGCTGGATTGGACATTGGTGGAAGCCGGGCGGGATTTATATGCCTCGGGCGCGCGATTGTTTTGGCATACGGTATTTCCGCAGACTTTGCCTGGGTTATTATCAGGCGTGATCTTTGTGGCGATCCCGGCGTTTGGTGATTATGTGGTGCCGCAATTACTGGGCGGCGATAAGGCGTTGATGATCGGTTCGCTGATTGCCAACCAGTTTACCGAAACGCCGGATTGGCCCTATGGCGCGGCGCTTACGATCATCATGTTGGTATTTACCGGCGCTGGTTTGGTTGGGTTTCGCATTCTCACCCGCAAGCTTGGCGGGGCGGGGGAGGCAACAATATGAGCAAAATGGTCCCGCGCGGGGTACGCAATGTTCTGGCTGGAATTTCCTGGCCGGTTTATATTTTGCTCTACACACCGCTAGCGTTGGTGGCGTTTTATTCATTGGCCCCGGCCCCCAATACCACTGGCCATTCAGTTTATGCATACGGCGTGTTGTTCCATGACAGCACGGTGTTTGTAGCGCTGCAACGATCATTGGTGTTGGCGCTGGGGTCGGCCACGGTCTCGACGATTTTAGGCACCTTGCTGGGCTATGGGCTATGCCGGTTCCGGGTGGCCAACGCGCGCGGGCTGGCGGCAAATTTGCCCAGCCTGATTATTTACACGCCCATTATCATGCCAAGTTTGGTGTTTGGTATTTCTGAGCTGATTTTTTTTAATTTCATCCATAGTGAAACTGGCATTTTAAGCGCTGGATTAATGACTATGGTGATTGCGCATATCACCTTCCAGGTGCCCTATGTGGCGCTAACGGTGTTCGCGCGATTGGCCGGGCTTGACCCGAACCTGTTTGAAGCCAGCCACGATTTATACGCTAACGGCATTAAAAGTTTTTTCTATCTTACGGTGCCGGTTGTGCAACCAGCTATCATCGGGGGGTTTTTGCTGGGTATAACACTATCGATTGATGATTTTACCATTAGTTTTTTTACCGCCGGTCCTGGCAGCGTAACATTGCCAATTTACATTTACAGCGCAGTGGCGCGTAAAGGCATATCGCCAGAGATCAATGCGCTGGGCACCTTGATGATCACCACCGTGATGGTACTGGCGATTGCGCATTTCTTTATCACCCGGAGCCGTGACCGCCGGGCGAGTTTGTTGCCAACTTAAAGCTGCCTGGAGGAATCAAGACATGAGAGTATTATCATCGCCATTGAAATTTATCACTGCCGCGGCCGTGGTGGCCGCCGTTGGGTTCGGTGCGCCGCGTTCCGCGCAGGCGGATGTGCCGACATTGAATTTATTTATCTGGTCGAGCTACATTACCGAGTCGATCATCGATGGGTTTGAGCTGCAATGCGGCTGTAAAGTGGTTGAGACCGATTATCAAAGCAATGCCGAAATGGCCGCCAAGCTGAAAGCCGGTGGTGATTCGCAATATGATGTGGTGGTGCCCTCAAGTTATTACGTGCCAGAACTGGCAGACGAAGGGTTGTTGCAGCCGCTGGACCATAGCCAAATTCCGAATCTGAAAAATTTATTTCCGAAATTTCAAAACCCTGATTATGATTTAAATGACAAATATTCAGTGCCGTATCAGTGGGGTACCACGGGCATTGTGTATGATCCGGCGAAAATAAAAAATCCGCCGGAAAGCTGGTCAATTCTATATGACCCCAAGGTCAACCCGAATTACCCGTTTGTGATTCCCAAAGGTGAAGGGCGCGACCAGATTGCCTCAGCCTGCGCGTATTTGGGTTACGGGTTCAATTGTTCAGAGCAAAGCCAGTGGATTGCGGCGGCCAAGCTAATTGTGGAAACCAAAAAACGCGCAAACTTTGCTGGATTTGTCGATGAAACCCCAGCACGTGACCAAATGAAAAGCGGGCTGATTGCGGTTTCGACGGCGTATAACGGTGATATTGCCTCGTGTTACGCTGATGGTTCCTGCAAAAATTTGAAATTCTTCCTGCCGAAGGAAGGCACCGAGATCTGGGTGGATACGATGGCGATTCCGGCGCATGCGCCGCATCCTGATCTGGCATTGCAGTTCATAAATTTCATTTTGAATGCGCATGTCGGGGCGGATTTGTCGAACTTCAATCAATATGCCAGCCCAAACCAGGCGAGTCAGCAGTATTTGACTGGAATTTTGAACACTGAGTTGATTACACCAACCGATGACGACAATAAGCGCTTGCAATTTTTAAAGCCATTGCAAGGTGCACAGTATAAGCTGTTCAATCAAATCTGGACAAGCGTGCTTCAGTAAAGCCGGCGAAGGGGGGTGAGCCTTGCCCCCCTTTTTATTTTGAGGGTGATATGAGTAAAATTAATTTGCATGAATGGTTCGATGAACATCGGATCACTGAAGTTGAGTGTATGGTGCCTGATATTACGGGCATTCCACGTGGCAAAATTATGCCCGCCCAGAAATTTTTCCAAGGTGGTGCGCCGCGCTTGCCTGAGGCGATTTTTATTCAATCTGTTACTGGTGAGTACCCAGAAGACCCCGATGACACACTGACCGACCCGGCGATTATTGATATCAAACTGATCCCTGATGCTGACACTGTGCGGCTGGTGCCTTGGGCGCATGAGCCGACCGCGCAGATTATTCATGATTGCCAATACGCGAACGGCACGCCAGTGCCGATGGCGCCTCGGCAAGTGCTGCAAAAGGTTCTCAAGCTATATGAAGACAAAGGCTGGAAGCCGGTGCTGGCCCCGGAGCTGGAGTTTTATCTGGTCGGGCGCAATACTGACCCGGATTACCCTTTGGTGCCGCCGGTTGGCCGTTCAGGCCGGCAGGAAACCGGGCGGCAATCATATTCCATTGATGCGGTCAATGAGTTCGACCCGCTGTTTGAGGAGATGTATGATTTTTGCGATTTGCAGAACCTTGATCTGGACACGCTGATCCATGAGGAAGGCGCCGCCCAGGTGGAAATCAACTTCCTGCACGGTGACCCGCTAAACCTGGCGGACCAGGTGTTTTTATTCAAGCGTACGGTACGTGAGGTAGCGTTGCGGCATAATATTTATGCCACTTTCATGAGCAAGCCGATGGGTACTGAACCCGGCTCAGCGATGCATGTGCATCAAAGTGTGGTGGACCCAATTACCGGGCGCAATTTATTCGCCGGTGATGATGGTAAAGCCAGCCCGCTATTTTTATCTCATATCGCGGGTTTGCAAAAATATATCCCGGCGGTCATGCCAATTTACGCGCCAAACGTGAATTCCTATCGCCGTCTGACGCGGTTTTCAAACGCGCCGATTAATTTGCAATGGGGTTATGATAACCGCACCTGCGGCCTGCGCGTACCCTTTGGTGACCCATCAGCGATGCGGGTTGAAAACCGCGTACCGGGCGCAGATGCCAACCCGTATCTGGCTTTTGCCGCCACTTTGGCTTGCGGCTATATGGGGATGGTTGAAGGCCTGGAGGCCACCCCTGCCCAAATTGGCTCGGCTTATTCAGGGGAATACACGCTGCCGCGCGAATTATCGCAGGCATTGGATATGATGGATGCCTCCAAGCCGATGCGCGCTGTGCTGGGTGACAAATTGGTGGATGTTCTGGTGGCGGTAAAGCGGCTGGAATATGAAACCTATTTGCGGGTCATCAGCTCATGGGAGCGGGAGCATTTGTTGCTGAACGTTTAAGCCAGTATCATGAGTTTTGGTAATTACTATCAGGCCACGCAGCAGGTGGTGATGCCCGCCCAAAGACTGGCGGGTGATATGAATGTTGATGTTGCCATCATCGGCGGTGGCATCACCGGGGTCTCGGCAGCGCTGCATTTGGCGGAACGCGGCTATAAGGTGGCGGTGCTGGAGGCTGAGCATATCGGTTGGGGGGCATCTGGGCGCAATGGCGGGCAGGTGCTGCCCGGCTTTGGTGCCGGTATGGCCAAAATGAAACAGCTGGTGGGCGCTGCGGGGGCCAAAAACCTGTGGGACATGTCAGTAGAGGCGGTGGATTTGCTGTATGCGCAAATTCAGCGCTTTGGCATTGCGTGTGACCCGGAGCGTGGATATTTGCACGCCGCCATCAAGCCGCGCCAGGTGCGCGAATTGCATGAGGCACAGGCTGAACTGGCGCAATTAGGCGCACCGGTGGGGCAAATTTTGCAAGGCAATGATTTGCGCGCCCGCCTGGCTAGCCCGAAATATCTGGCGGCACTTGAGGATAACATCTCCGGCCATATCCACCCGCTGAACTACACGCTGGGTCTGGCGAAAGCCGCGCAAAATGCCGGGGCGATGCTGTTTAGCCAGACCAAAGTGACAAAAGTCACGCCGGGTAAAACCATCAGCATCGCAACCGGGCAACATAGCGTGTCAGCGTCGTTTTTGCTGGCTTCGGGCGGGGCGTATTTGGGTGATTTGATGGCGCCGATCGCCGGCTATATCATGCCGGTGGGCACCTATATCATCGCCACGGAACAGCGCGCTGATGTGCAGGCCTTGATCCCGCGCCATGAGGCGGTGGCGGATTTGAACTTTGTGTTGGATTATTTCCGCCGCTCTGCTGATGACCGGATGTTGTTTGGTGGGCGGGTTTCCTATTCCACATTGCCACCTTTGAGCTTGGCGGCCTCAATGCTCAGGCGCTGCCAACAAGTGTTTCCGCAATTGCATAATGCGCGGGTGGAATATTGTTGGGGCGGGAATGTGGATATTACCCAAAACCGCGCCCCGCATTTTGGCAAATTGGCCGATAATATTTTATTTGCTCACGGGTTTTCCGGGCACGGCGTGGCGCTTACGGGTTTGGCCGGTAAACTGGTGGCAGAAGCCATAGCCGGGCAGGCTGAGCGGTTTGATGTGTTTGCTAAAATCCCCCATGCGCGGTTTCCGGGCGGCAGGCGTTTGCGGGTACCGGCTTTGTTACTGGCCACCAGCTATTTCCGTCTGCGCGACATGCTGTAAACCATGCCCATGGATGGTGCGATTCTTATAACAGGTTCGGGGCGGCGCTTGGGCGCTGCCATGGCTCGGGCGATTGTGGCGGCGGGTGGCCGGGTGGTGTTGCACGCCCGCGCGCCCGGTGATGAGGTAAACCAACTGGCGCTTGAGCTTGCCATGCCAGTGATATTTGGTGACCTGGCAGCACCCGGCATGCCGGAGCGCTTGATCAGCGATGCCATTGTCCAGGCCGGGCCGCTGGCTGGTTTGATCAATAACGCCTCGCGCTTTGTGTTCGATTCGCCCAGCAGCGTGACCGCCGAGACCCTTGATGCGCACATGCTGCCTAACCTTGTAGCGCCGGTTTTACTGATAAAATATTTTGCCGCGGCGCTGACATTGGAGCGTGGCGTGGTGATCAATATTCTCGACCAGAAATTGAGCAATCTGAACTCGGATTTTTTCAGCTACACGTTGAGCAAGGCGGCACTGGCAACGGCGAGCGAAATGTTCGCCATTGCCCTGGCGCCGAAAATCCGGGTGTGCGCTATAGCGCCCGGCTTGACCATGATCTCGCCTTTGCAAACCCCGGAGCGTTTTGAGGTGGCCTGGCGTGCCAACCCGTTGCAGCATGGTGCCACGCCGGAGGATATTGCCCGGGCAGCTCTGATGATTTTGCAAACACCCTCGATGACCGGGACCACCATTACCGTGGATGGCGGCGAGCATTTGATGCGCCGTTCCCGCGATGTTGGATTTTTGGGGCAGAGTTAGCGTAACGTGATATAAATCGCGCTGCATAGGAGGCATTTATATGTCGGTTCGCAAATTTCTGGTGCCATTGAGCAGTTCGGGCTCTGGCGAGGTGGCGCTGCATACGGGGTTGATGCTGGCCAAGATGTGGAATGCGCATTTGCAGGTGCTACATATCAAGGTGGATTCGCGCGATGTGGCGCCGCTGGCCGGTGAGGGTCTGTCGGGCGCGATGATCGAAGAGATGATGAGCGCCACCGAGCGCGAGAGCGGCGGGCGGGCGACGAGGCTGCATGATTTATTCATGGCCGCCACCCAGGCGCATCAGATCATGGTGGGTGATGCGGCCATGGGGCGCAATGAGCCGAGCGCCAGCTTTGACTCGGTTACCGGGCGCGAGGACGAGCTGATCTCGTTCCAGGCCCGGCTGGCTGATTTAACCATTGTGCCGCACCCGCAGCATGGCGAGGATGTGGCCTCGGCGGATGCGCTGCATGCCGTGCTGTTTGAAAGCGGCCGGCCGGTGCTAATGGCGCCGTTCGCCAAGCCCGCGACATTGGGCAAGCGGATCGCAATTGCCTGGAATGGCAGCCACGAGGCAGCCTCGGCCTTGGCTTCGATTATGCCGTTTGTGCGCCAAGCTGAGGCGGTGCGGGTGCTGGTTTCGGATGATTACCAGCGTCGTGGGCCGTTGGGGGCGGAGGTGGTGGCGTATATCGCTCATCATGGGGTGACCGCTGATATGGTGAGTTTTAAGCCGGTTGACCGCGTGGTGGCTGCCGGGCTGCTGGCGGCGGCGGCGGATTTTGGCGCGGATTTGATGTCGATGGGGGCCTATTCCACCTCACGGCTGCGGCAGTTGATTCTGGGGGGCAATACCACCCATGTGCTCGAAAATGCCACTTTGCCGGTGTTGATGAACCGCTAAATGCCGAAGATGTTTAATGTCACGGACCCGCGCACCGTCGCAGCGGTACGGCTTTACGTGAAGCTGGAACGCGCCGGCCGGGCGGTGGCGGCGCGGACAGAAGCCAGGTTGGCCGCGTTGGGGGTAACCCATACGCAACTCGGCGTGCTGGAGGCGCTGCTGCACCTTGGTCCGCTGACGCAGCGAGCCCTCATTCAAAAGGTACTGACCAGCCCCGGTAACATGACCGATGTGATCGACAAGCTCGAAGAGCGTGGCTTTGTCACCCGCTGCCGGTTGGCGGTGGATAAGCGCAGCGTCGAGGTTGGGCTGACAGAGACCGGGCGGGCCTTCATCAGCTGCTTGTTTCCCTGTCATGCCGAGGACATTGCCGGGGCGATGGTGGGGCTGAGCGATGCGGAAATTGCAACGCTGGATGAGCTGCTACGCCGGATCGGGCTGGCCGCGGCCTCTTGCAGCGGCGAGGATAAAGTCTAGATCATTCGATATCGAACTATTAGGAGTTTCCGATGATCGACATCCGTCCATTTGCCTCGCTTGGCGCGTTTCGCAATGATTGGTTGAACGCCAAGCATCATTTCAGTTTCGGCCATTACCGCGACCCCAAGCGGATGGGGTTTGGCGCCTTGCTGGTGTGGAATGATGATGAGATCGCGCCTGGTACCGGCTTTGGCGCGCATCCGCACGATAATATGGAAATCATCACCTTCGTGCGGCAGGGTGCCATCACCCATAAGGATAGTTTGGGCAACGTGGGCGCCACGCGGGCGGGTGACGTGCAGGTGATGCATGCCGGCACCGGCATCCGGCACGCCGAGATGAACCAGGAGACCGAGCCGACGCGGCTGTTCCAGATTTGGATTACGCCTGATGAGCGCGACGTGGAGCCGGGCTGGCAGGCGCGGGAATTCCCACGCGCCACTGGTGAAGGCTTGCAGGTGCTGGCCAGTGGCCGGCCAGAGGATGCCGCCAGTGAGGCCTTGCCGCTGTATGCGGATGCTGCCGTTCTGGCGGTGAAGATGCAGGCTGGTGAATCCACCAGTTATCATTTGCGGCCAGGCCGTGCGGCTTATCTGGTGGCGGCGGTGGGTGAGATTAAAGTGAACGGGATTTTGGCCCACCAGCGCGATGGGGTGGCCCTGCATGAGGAGCCGCACGTAACGATTGAGGCAATTGAAGCGGCTGAAATTGTATTAGTAGATGTGCGGGCTTGATTTTGCAGCCCCAGTGACAATTTGCTAATCAAGCCCGTTTTTTCTTGAGTGTGCTTTTCAGGTAACAACTCTTTCATTCAACGGACTTATCGCAGTATGGTATCATAGCGTTAAGAAGCGGCAGAGAAACGACTTGATCAGTCGTTAGCCTCTGGTGTTACAGCAGTTTTTTCAAGGAGCCGGGTGAATTATGCGTTATACAAAACATCGTAGCATGGCGTTTGGCTTGCTGCTTTTGGGAGCAACTGCCCTGGGCGGTGTATTGGCAACGCGTGCTCTCGCCGCTGATCCTGATCCCGCTCTGAACGCCACAGCGGCGGTTCAACAGAATTTTACCCCGGTGGGGGATTTCACCAATCTGGTGAAAAAAGTCACCCCGGCGGTGGTGTCGATTGATGTGCATCTCAAGCTGGACCAGACCTCTGACAATGTCGGCGGCGATGGTGATGGCCCGCAACAGGGCCAGATGCCGCAGGGCTTGCCCAATATTCCAGGTTTCCCGCCGGGCTTCCCGTTTGGGATGCAGGGCGGTCCTCAGCAGCAGCAGGCGGTTGAGGCCAAGGGCTCGGGCTTTATTATCAATTCATCGGGGATTGTGGTCACCAATAACCACGTGGTGAAGGATGCCAAGACCATCTCGGTCACGCTTTCCAATGGCTCGACCTACCCCGCCAAAGTCCTCGGCACTGATGCGCGGACCGATCTGGCGGTGTTGAAGATTGAAGCCGGCCGGCCGCTGCCTTACGTGGATATTGGCAGCTCCGCCAATGTTGTGCCGGGTGAATGGGTGGTGGCTTTGGGCAACCCGTTTGGCCTGGGCGGCACGGTGACCGCCGGCATCGTCTCGGCCTTGGGTCGCGATATTGGTGATGGCCCGTATGATAAATTCATCCAAATCGATGCGCCGATCAATGAAGGCAACTCCGGTGGCCCGTTGTTTGATCAGCATGGCGAAGTGATCGGCGTAAACACCGCGATTCTATCGCCAACCGGCGGCTCGGTCGGCATTGGCTTTGCCATCCCCTCTGACATGGTGAAGCGGGTGGTGGACCAGTTGCAGACCGGTGGCAAAGTGGTGCGCGGGTATCTGGGCGTTGCCGCACAGCAAATTTCGCCGCAGATGGCCCAGGCAATGGGGCTGCCAGCGGCGAACCCCGCCACTGATGGCGCGCTGGTCGCCGCGATTTCGCCAGGCAGCCCAGCCTTCCGGGCTGGTTTGCAGCCAGGCGATGTGATCACCAAGGTCAATGGCGTTACCGTGACCAACCCAAGCGATTTGGCGGATGATATCGCCAATGTCGATCCGGGGCATGACACCAGCATCGAATATCTCCGGGGTGGTAAAACCAATACACTCTCAGTGGCGGTGACCACCATGCCAGCTAACCCGGATGCCGCCTTCAAGCAGGCCAACAACACACCGAGCGAGGCCAAGCCAGGTCAGGCTGGGCTGGGGTTGACCATTGCCCCGCTGACGCCAGACACCCGCGGCCAGCTTAATCTGCCGCAGTCAGCGCAAGGGGCGGTGATCGTGAAGGTCAAGCCCAACTCATTGGCTGACCAGGCCGGGCTACAGGCCGGGGATTTGTTGGTCGGCGTGGGGCCCAAGGACATCAGCTCACCTGACCAGGCGGTTGCCGCGATTGAAGCTGCCAAAAAATCCAACATCCCGGCGGTGGCGCTGCGGATCATCCGGCAGGGCCAGGCGTTGTTTGTTGGGGTTGATCTTGGCAAGAAAAAATCAGATCAAGGCTGAGTTATAAGGCACAGAATTGTAAAACAAAGCCGGTGGATCATTGCCACCGGCTTCGTTATTTTTAAACCCGCTCTAAAATCAGCGCGATGCCCTGGCCACCGCCGATGCACATGGTGGCCAGCGCGTGGCGTTTTTGGGTGCGGTGCAATTCATACATCGCCTTGATGGCGATGATGGTGCCTGAAGCCCCAATCGGGTGGCCAAGCGCAATCGCGCCACCGTTTGGGTTCACGATTGCCGGGTCAAGGCCAAGGTCGCGCGAGACCGCGCAGGCTTGGGCGGCGAAGGCTTCGTTGGATTCCACGATGTCGATGTCAGCGGCGGTCAACCCGGCCTTTTTGAGGGCGATTTGCGAGGCCGGAATTGGCCCCAGGCCCATGTAGTTGGGGTCCACCCCGGCATGGCCATAGGCGACGATGCGGGCCATGGGTTTGACGTTGCGTTTGGCCACTTGCGCAGCACTCATCAGCACCACGGCGGCGCCTGCGTCATTTAAGCCCGAGGCGTTGCCGGCGGTGACGGAGCCATCCTGTTTGAAAGCCGGTTTCAGGGCGCCGAGTTTTTCGGCGCTGATGTCACCCCGTACATGCTCATCGGTGGTAAATTCAAAAGCGCCTGTACGCGTTGGCAGTTTCACCGGCGTGATCTGGCTGGTGAAGTAGCCATTAGCAATGGCGTGGGCAGCGCGGCGGTGCGATTCCAGCGCGAACGCATCCTGCTCATCGCGAGTGATGCCGTAGCGCGTGGCGATGTTTTCCGCGGTGATGCCCATGTGGCCATGGCCGAACGGGTCATGCAGCGCCCCCACCACCATGTCCATCACCTTGCCATCACCCAGGCGCGCGCCCCAGCGCTCCTGGGGGAGTAAATAGCCACCGCGTGACATTGATTCAGCACCGCCGCCGATGGTGATATCAGCATCACCTAGCATGATGGTTTGGGCGGCGGTGATAATGGCCTGCAAGCCTGAGCCGCACAGCCGGTTCACAGTGAGCGCCGGGGTTTCGATGGGGATGCCAGCATCAACCGCAGCGACGCGTGAGATATAAGCATCGCGCGGTTCGGTGTGGATGACATTGCCCATCACCACATGCTGAATTTCAGCCGCCTCGATGCCCCCGGCCTTGAGGGCGGCGCGGATGACGATTTCACCGAGTTTGGTGGGAGGAATATCCTTCAGGCTTTTACCAAAATCACCAATAGCGGTGCGTTGCCCGCTGACAATGAAAACATCTTGCATGATCGTCCTTTGGATTACTTGCAGGTGGAAGCAGGGATCGTGAGCTTGTCCAACTTGCCGCGCATCACGAAGTCGCCGAAATCGAGCAGGATGTTGGTGGCGACACCGTCGTCATAATAACGCATCTGGCTGCGGAAATTCGGGACCTGATCGGAATTTCTGCGGTCATAAAAGGAGATATCGACATCCGTGCTTGGCAGTTTGGCGAGTGCCGGAAACGGGCTGGGTTGCGGGCCGTGGTGGCCAAGAATGGCGATGAAGGTGTTTTGGGCTCCGGAGTCTGAAGTACCATCAAATAGCGGGACAGCGATGGTTTTTTTGCCGTCAGCGCCGCCAGCCAGCAGGGTTTCGGTGTGCGCCATCGGGAACAAAGTGCCGGGCGGCAGCGGCATCAGCCGGCCGGAGGGGGTCGCGTAGACCACCTGCCCGGAATCATCGGGGCCGGTGCGGGTGGCGGTGCCGGCATCGTCGGTGACCAGCTTGCCGTCATTATCGCGCTCACGCAGCACGAAGGTGAGGGTTTTACCGTCTTTGCTTTCCCAGGTCATGTAGTCAGAGACGGATTTATTGAGCGAACCATCGGCGTTGCGGATCAGCAGGGTCATATGCTGGGTGGTGCCCCAACCGGAGCAGCCATCGACCATTGAAAACCGCATGGCGCCGGTAGCGCCGGTGACATCATGGGTGCGCACCTTGGCCAGCGTGAGGCTGTAGGTGGCGTCCTGGCCGGTGAGGGCGCTTGCAAGATCAGCCGCCGAGGCGAGGCCGGGGGTGAGGGTAAGCAGCGCCAGAAGGGGAAGGTATTTCATAGGTTGGAATATAGGGACTTTTCGGGGGGGACAGTCAAACATGCGGAAATATTTCACCGCGCCTTGCCGCGCTTGCCTTTGCGCAATGCGGGGTCATACCCGCCACCACCGGGGCCAAGCGGAACCGGGCCGGTGTTTTTGGGTTTGCGTGAGGGTGGGGGTGGCGGTGCCAGACCCAGCGATAATGCCTCCAGCCGTTTGATTTCATCGCGCAGCCTGGCGGCTTCCTCAAACTCCAGGTCAGCGGCGGCGGTGCGCATCCGGCCTTCCAACATGGTGATGGAGGCGCCAAGGTCTTTGCCGACAAACTCATCAACCGAAGAATCCTTAATCGGTGAGACAGTGACGTAATCCTGCTCGAAAACAGAGTGGATCACCTCGCCGATGTTTTTGCGGATTGATTGCGGGGTAATGCCGTGCGCAACATTCCAGGCGGTTTGCTTGGTGCGGCGGCGTTCAGTTTCGCCCAGCGCCTGCACCAGGCTACGGGTCATTACATCAGCGTATAAAATAACCCGGCCATCAACATTACGCGCGGCGCGGCCAATGGTTTGCACCAGTGAGGTAACCGAGCGCAGGAAACCTTCCTTATCAGCATCCAGAATTGCCACCAGCATACATTCAGGAATATCAAGCCCTTCACGCAGAAGATTAATACCGATGAGAACATCAAACACCCCGACGCGTAGATCACGGATGATCTCAATACGTTCCAGCGTGTCAACATCAGAGTGCAAATAGCGCACACGGATGCCCTGTTCAGTTAGGTATTCGGTGAGGTCCTCGGCCATGCGCTTGGTGAGCGTGGTAACCAGCACACGCCCGCCTTGTTGGGTGACAAGTTTAATTTCGCCAAGCAAATCATCAACCTGATGTTCAACCGGTCGGATTTCGGTAATTGGGTCCACCAGGCCGGTGGGGCGAATGATTTGTTCGGCAAAACTTCCCCCCGTGCGCTCTAATTCCCACGACCCAGGTGTTGCTGAAACAAACACTGATTGTGGGCGGAAATTCTCCCATTCCTCGAATTTCAAGGGCCGGTTATCTATGCAGCTTGGCAGCCGAAAACCATAATCAGCGAGGATGGATTTGCGCGAAAAATCGCCTTTATACATGCCGCCAATTTGCGGCACGGTCACATGGCTTTCATCAACCACCAGCAGCGCGTTGGCGGGTAAATATTCAAATAAGGTGGGCGGTGGGTCACCGGGGTTGCGGCCTGAGAGATAGCGGGAATAATTTTCAATTCCCTTGCAGTGGCCAGTGGTTTCCATCATTTCAATATCAAAGGTGGTGCGCTGTTGCAGCCGCTCAGCCTCTAATAATTTGCCATTGGCGACAAACTCATCGAGGCGGTCCTTCAGCTCGTGTTTGATCTTACTGATCGCCTGCGTGAGCGTCGGGCGGGGTGTGACATAATGGCTGTTGGCATAGATGGAGATATTTTCCAGCACGGCGGTCTGCTCACCGGTCAGGGGGTCAAACTCGGAAATTTTCTCGATCTCATCGCCGAACAACGTTACCCGCCAGGCGCGGTCCTCGAATTGGCTGGGGAAAATATCCACGACCTCGCCGCGTAGGCGGAAAGAGCCGCGCGCGAAGGCGATGTCGTTACGGCGGTATTGCAAGCCAACCAGCGCCTGCGCCAATGTGTCACGATCAATCCGTCCACCGGTTTCAAGCCGCACCACCATTTTGGAATAGGTCTCCACCGAGCCGATACCATAGATGCAGGAAACCGAGGCGACGATGATGACATCCGAGCGCTCCAGCAGCGCCTGGGTGGCGGCGTGCCGCATCCGGTCAATGGTTTCATTTATGGCGGAGTCCTTTTCGATATAAGTGTCCGAGCGCGGCACATAGGCTTCGGGCTGGTAATAATCATAGTAGGAGACAAAATATTCTACCGCGTTGTCCGGAAAAAACGCCTTCATCTCGGCATATAACTGGGCGGCCAGCGTTTTATTCGGGGCCAATACGAGTGTCGGGCGCTGGATGCTCTCAATCACTTTGGCCATGGTGAAAGTTTTGCCAGAACCGGTTACGCCAAGCAGCACCTGGTCACGCTCGCCGGCGGTAATCCCGGCCAGCAGTTGCTTGATGGCGGCCGGCTGGTCACCCGAGGGCTCAAATTCAGAGACCACGCGCAAGGGTTTCAGTGGCGCGCGCGGCTCAGGCTTTTCCGGAATGAAGCTGACGGGCGCGTTACGGGCGAAGGCTTGAGACATAAGGCATTATATGTGGCCGCCCCCGCCAACGACCAGAGGGCATGCGATGGTGGCCAGGCCCCCGCTCGCGCGGGGATGAGGCGGCAATAATTTCAAGGCTTTTTGAAAAGCGTCTTCATCTCGCTCATCGCTTCCGAGAAGCGGTGGTTGAGTTTTTCCATCGCCTCGGCGTTTGATTTCTGGATCAAATCGCCAAGCTCGCGGGTGTTGGAGACAGCGTTTTCATAGGCTTGCTTGAGCAGCTCGGCCTGCTTGGCGGCGCGTTCGGCAGGCTTTTCGGTGACGGACATGCTCTTTAGGGTCTCGGTCAGGCCAGACATGGTGGATTGCATAATCTCCATGTGGCGGCGGGCCACGGCCTGGGCACCTTCAAGTGCTACGCGGTTGGCACCTGAAATCGCTTCAAGGTTGCGTTTATGGGCTGACAAAATGGCTTCCATGTCCGGCATCGGCGGAACCTTCATTTCACTGAACATCTTGGAAACGTCAAAATCCTTCATGAAGGTCGGGACTTTTGGCATGAGGGAGGGTGCTTCTGTGGGTGCTACGGCAGCGGGTTTTTTGTCAGCCATGGGGGTTTCCTTCAAAGTTGTTATTGGTTTGACGTATCAAGTGGCAATTCCGGGTCAAAAGCGGCATCTTCGGTGGCCAAATCCTCGGGCGGCGGGGTAAAACCCTCAGGCGCAAAACGCGCGGCGATCTGGTCGGCGCGGATCAAAGCAACATCAACCGCGGCCATGGTGGCGGATAAATCAGCAGTTTCATCGCGCATCCAGGCGCGCAGGCCCCAGGCCCAAACGGCCAGCAGGCCGCGCTTGCGAAAATGCCCGCGAATACCGCTGCTGGAGACGCCGGCTCCTTCCAGCAGCCAGCCCATCGAAATCAGAGTCTCAACCGCCAGCCAAGGGCCAAGTTCTGGTTGCAGCGGTAAGCCGCGCAACAGTGCTAAAACCCCGACGCGGTGCATTTGCAAAAAATCAAACCGGCGCAGCACGGTATCAAACAGCCGGTCCTTCACGGGCCCCTCGGTGAGGGCGCCGTTCAGCGCATGGGCGTCAGCCAATTGGCCGAAGCGCTTGAGAATGGCGTGGCAGCCAGAGAATTTCTTGCGGGCGTGGCCCAAATCCAGCCCGGCCTCACGGGCGGCGGCGGCCACAGTAACATGCCGCCAGCCGTTTTCGGCAGCCAGGGCGAAAGCAGAAGTTACCAGCTTGAGGTCAAATTCATCACTCATGAGTTAGATGTAGGGGCTGGGTTGCGGGTTGCCAATGATTAAGTGGCGCGGCTGACAGACAGCGCCGCACTTGCCTGGGCGATCGGCATCACCTCAATCCGGTTAATGTTCACATGCGCGGGCAGGCTGATGATCCAGGCGGCGGTTTCGGCCATATCCTCAGGGGTGAGGGTCTGGGTGCCCGCGTAAACGGCGGCGGCGCGCTTGGCATCGCCCTCAAAGCGGACATTACTAAATTCCGAGCCACCCACGAGCCCAGGCTCCAGGCTGGTAACGCGGATGTTTTTACCCAAAAGGTCAGCCCGCAAATTCAGTGAAAAATGCGACACGAAAGATTTGGTGCTGCCGTAAACATGGCCGCCCGGATACGGGTAGGTGCCGGCCACTGAGCCGATGTTGATGATGATGCCGCAATTGCGCTCCACCATGCCGGGCAAAATGGCGCGGGTAACATGCACCAGGCCGGAGATGTTGGTGGCGATCATCTGGTCCCAATGCGCGAGATCAGCATTCCAGGCCGGGGAGAGGCCAAGTGCCAGACCGGCGTTATTAATCAGCACGTCAATCGCGCGCCAGGCTTGCGGAATGGTGGTGAGGAAATTGGCGACGGCTGCGTGGTCGGTGACATCCAGCGCCGCGGGCAACAGGTTGGGGCCAAGTTCAGCGGCAAGGTTGGCCAAACGCTCCAACCGGCGGCCAGTGGCGATAACGCGGTGGCCATCGGCCACAAAGCGGCGGGCGAAGGCGGCGCCAAACCCGGCGGTGGCACCGGTGATCAAAATGGTTTTTTGCGACATGAGGCCCCCATACGTTGCAACGCGAATCGTGTCGCTATGTACCGGCAGTTTCGGGCAAATGCACCCCCTGGCTGGTGGGCTGGCTGGCCTGCGGGTTTGTTTGTGGGCGGGTTGGCTTGCGGGCGGGCAGGCTCTAAACAAGCTGCATGCGATATATTTTTTTGCTGCCAGTTTTGCTTGCCGCTTGTAGCCTGCCCAACCGCGCTAGTTTTGCGCCCGCCCCCGTGGCGGCGGACCCGGCGCGCATTGCCGCGACCCAGGCTTTCGCCGGTCGGGTGCCGCTGATGACGATACCGCCGGGGACGGCGGATTTTGCAACGCCGGTGGCCAAGGCGGTGCATGAAGCCCGGGCGATCAAGCCAGCTGCGCGGTTTGAGGTGCAGTCAGTCTCACCCATCGGCAGCGGGCCAGATGCCGCGGCAACCAGGCTGGCGGCATTATCCACAACGGCGGCGGCGGTGGCGCAGGCGATCATCGGGGATGGTGTGGCGCCGGAAAATGTCACGTTGACGGCAGCAACCTCGGGCACGGACACCGATATTCTCGTTTATGTAAAATGACTCCGGCGATGGTTTCAGCGCTCATACCGCTGATGCGTCTGCTCGATGCTGAAACGGCGCATTATCTCGCCGTGCAGGCGTTGCGGCTGGGTCTGGCGGGGCACGATCGCTCTGGTGATGATGATTGCTTGGGGGTGAACGCATTTGGCCGGCATTTGCGCAACCCGATTGGCCTGGCCGCCGGGTTTGATAAAAACGCCGTGGCGGTGAACGCGCTGGGGCGCTTGGGGTTTGGCTTTGTCGAGGTAGGCACGGTGACGCCGCGCCCACAAGCCGGTAACCCGCGGCCACGGTTGTTCCGGCTGAAGGAGGACGCAGCTGTGATCAACCGCATGGGATTCAATAATGCGGGGCTTGAGGTGTTTCTGGCCAATTTGCGCAGCGCTGACCGCGCTTTGGTAGCACTAGGGGCGAATGTCGGCATCAACAAAGAAGGCGCTGACCCTGAGCGCGATTATCCGGCTTTGGTAAATGCGGTATCGCCGTATGCGGATTATATTACCATTAATATCTCCTCGCCCAACACGCCGAATTTGCGCGATTTGCAGAGCGAGGCACGGTTGCAGGCGATTCTTGATGCGATTATCACGGACAAGCCGGTATTCGTGAAAATCGCCCCGGATTTGTCCGAGGATGGTTTGGCCTCAGTGGTGGAGGTTTGTGCCGCACGCAAGGTCGCGGGGCTGATTATTTCCAACACCACCATCACCCGGCCTGAGAGTTTGCGCGGTACATACAAAACAGAGACGGGCGGGCTTTCTGGCAAACCATTGTTTGATATGTCCACCAAAATGCTGGCGCGGGCTTATAAATTATCAGCCGGGCGGTTGATGCTGATTGGGGTTGGCGGGGTATCCTCCGCCGAGGATGCCTTCGCCAAAATTCTGGCGGGGGCAACATTGGTGCAAGTTTATACAGCCTTTGCTTATGAGGGTCCGGTGCTGGTCTCACGCTTGAAAACCGGGCTGGCGGCGGCTCTGAAGGCGCGCGGGTTTCAAACAGTGACGGATGCGATTGGGGCAGGCGTTTGAGCGGATTTGCTGAATTATCAGAAAAATACGACGGGTTTATCGTTGACCTCTGGGGCGTGGTGCATGATGGCATCAAAACCTACCCTGGCGTGATTGAATGTTTGCGCCAACTGCGCGCGGCGGGAAAATCGGTGGTGTTTCTCTCCAACGCGCCGCGCCGGGCGGCAGCGGTTGGCCGGGCGTTAGGGGCAATGCACATAACATCCGATTTATACACCGGCATTATGTCAAGCGGTGAGGCCGTGCATAACGCAATGCGGGACCGTAACGAGGCAGAGTTTACAAGTCTGGGGCACAAGCTTTATCATTTGGGGCCAGAGCGCGACCGCGATATTTTTGGCGACCTGCCGTATCAGGATGTGGCTGAACCAGGACTTGCCGATTTTATTTTGAATACCGGACCCGATGATTATTTAGGGCCCGATGACCCCAGTGTATATGAGCCTGCCTTGAATGCTGGCCTGGCAGCGCGGCTGCCGATGGTTTGCGCCAACCCGGATTTAGAAGTGATCCGTGATGGCAAGCGCATTATTTGTGCGGGCATTTTGGCGCAATGGTATGAAGCGCGGGGCGGCAAGGTGATCCAGCGCGGTAAGCCGGACCCGGCGATTTATGCGCCGACCTTGGCGATGCTGGGCACCGCGCGCGCGAGGACGTTGGTGGTGGGGGATAGTTTGCGCACGGATATTGCCGGCGCCAAGGCGGCAGGGATTGATAGTTGCTGGGTGCTCTCAGGGATTCATGCGCTGCACGCCGAGGCAGCACCGGCAGAAGCGGCGCGGGCCGGGCTGGCGCCAGTGGCGATTTTGCCGGCGTTCAACTGGTAGGTTTTGGTGAGAAGATTCCCGCCTGCGCGGGAATGACGGCATCGGCGTCGGGAATCACGGCACGGGCGTTTGGCATGCGCGCTTGGCATCGGCGTGACTGGCTTAGGCGTAGCTTTTGGTGGGCACCAAATTATCCAGGAAGCGGTTGGCGCAAGCAGTCCAGGAATAGGTTTCGGCGTGCGGGCGGCAATGGGTACGGTCAATGTTCAGCGCATCCAATGCGGCTTGGCGCAAGTCTTCATTGAGCGTTCCTACCGGTACGGCGGATTCACCTAAAATATCCATCGGGCCGGTAACCGGGTAGGCGGCCACTGGCAGGCCGGAGGCCAGGGCTTCCAAAACCACCAGACCGAACGTGTCAGTTTTGGAAGGGAACACAAATACATCAGCGCCGGCATAGGCGCGGGCGAGGTCAGCGCCGTGGCGGGCACCGACGAAATGCGCGTCAGGGTACTCACGCTCCAGCGTCTTGCGCTGCGGGCCATCACCGACCACCAATTTCGAGCCGGGCAATTTTAAATCCAGAAAAGCCCGGAGGTTTTTCTCCACCGCCACTCTGCCGACACAGACAAAAATTGGGCGAGGCAAATTCCATTCTTCGCGTGGTTCAGGGTGGAACACGCCGAGATCGACGCCGCGTGACCAGGCGCGGACATTTTTAAATCCACGCGCGGTGAGTTCGTCACGCAATGATTGCGTGGCCACCATCAGCCCGCTGCCAGTGCCGTGGAAGCGCCGCAGCCAGGCGTAACTGACCCATAGAGGAATGCGGGTGCGGGCATTTAAATATTCGGCAAAGCGGGTATGAAAAGCGGTGGTAAAAGCGATTTTGCGTTTGACGGCGTATTTGCGCGCTGCCATCCCCAGCGGACCTTCGGTGGCAATATGTAAGGCGTCAGGCGCAAACTCGTCGATCAGGCGGGCCAGCTTGCGGGACGGAAATATGGCGAGCCGGATTTCCGGGTATGACGGCATCGGAATGGTATTGAAACGATCTGGCCCGATGATTTCAACCGCTTTGCCCATGCCGCGCATTTCATCGGCGATGGTGCGCAAGGTTCGCACCACCCCGTTGACCTGTGGCTCCCAGGCATCGGTGACGATAAGGACGCGACTGAGACCGGCGAAGGCGAGCAGTGTTTCAGACTCTGGCTGGTATAGCACGTGACGTTTCAATTTCCGTAGCGACAGCGGCCAGTGCCGCAGATTTTGAAACAGCTCGGCCTGATGGGGTAGCGAGCAGCGAGAGCTTGTTGCGTGCCACCCAGTCCACCATTTCAAGTTTACCGTCGGCATGCTCCACCAGCGCGGTGCAGCTTTCCACCCAGTCACCATCATTGAGATACAACACGCCGTTGACGGTGCGCATTTCAGCGTGGTGAATATGGCCGCACACCACACCATCAAACCCGCGGCGGTGGGCGTCATCGGCCAGGGCAGTCTCGAACCGGTCAATCGCCTTCACGGCTTCCTTGACCTGCAATTTCAGCCATGCCGAGAGCGACCAGTACGGATAGCCGAGCCGCACGCGAATCTGGTTGAAATAGCGGTTGACGCCGAGTGCCAGCGTGTAGGCCCAGTCACCCAGATGGGCGAGGATTTTGGCATGCCGGACAACAGAATCAAAGGAATCGCCATGGGTAATCAGCAGGCGTTTGCCATCGGCCGTGGTATGCTCGGTTTCCATTTGCAGTTTGATACCGGCGATTTCGAGGCCGAGCGGCACATATTTACGCATCATCTCGTCATGGTTGCCGGGCACATACACCACATGAGCGCCATCACGCGCATGACGCAAAATCAACCGCAGCACTTCGTCATGGTGGGAATCCCAGAACCAGGCGCGGCGCAGGCGCCAGCCGTCGATGATGTCACCGACCAGGTAGAGGTTTTCGCAGGTGACTGACTTAAGGAAGTCAGCGAGGAATTCGGCGCGGCAGCCACGGGTGCCTAAATGCGTATCGGAGATGAAGATACTGCGATAGGCCGTTGTATTGTGAAGGCGCGGTGGGGACATTGCATTCATGATGCTGGGCAATAGGCCAACATAGCGCGCCGGAGACAGTGAAGATTCTGTGACGCTGACTTAATGTTTGCGAAATAACGGGGCTTAAAATTTGTCACGCAGGCTTCATGTTTTCGTCACGCGAATGTCACGAAACGAGTGCATTGAGGGCGATTGTCGCGGTGCCGCAGGAATTTTAATATGTTGGTTATTTTCAATCCGGTAGCCGGACGTAGGCGCGCAGCC
>JAQNCT010000090.1 GCA_029077825.1 Acidocella sp.
GCAGGGTATGATGAGTGCAGTTTATTATGGCGATTGAACCAATGGAAACTGCCTATTCGCCGCTTTATGCGCAGGTGAAGGCGATTTTGGTGGAGCGGATTGGCTCTGGGCTGTGGAAGCCGGGTGAGATGATTCCTAACGAGTTCATGCTGGCGAGCGAATTTAATGTGAGCCAGGGGACCGTGCGCAAGGCGCTGATTGCGCTGGAAGCCGAAAAGCTGATTGACCGCCAGCAGGGGCGGGGAACTTATGTGGCGCGCCATACGAGTGAAAAATCATTGTTTCATTTTTTCCGTCTGGTGGGGCTGGATGACCAGCGCGTGACCCCCACGAGCCGCGTACTTTCACAAAAAACCGTGGCGGCCGGCAAGGAAATGGCCAAGGCGCTGGACGTGGAGGCCGCAACCAAGCTGCACTGCATTACCCGTGTGCGTGACATGGCCGGCGTGCCCGCGATTTTTGAGCGCATTTACGTGCCCCAGGCCCTGATGCCTTCATTGGAGATTAAGCCAGGGGCCTGCATGGTGGATGAGATGTATGTGATTTACCAGGAGCAGTTTGGCGTGACGATTGCCCATGCGAGCGAGCGGCTGGGGGCGGTGGCGGCAAGTGCTGAGCAGGCAAAGCTGCTGGCGGTGGCGCAAGGTGCTCCTCTTTTGGAAATTACAAGAATTGGGCGTAATGTTTCCAAAAAGCCGGTGGAGTTCAGGGTTTCAAGGTGCCGCACGGATATGTTCCGCTACGCAACTGAAATAACCTAAAACCAGCCCGGCATTTGGTTTTTTAAGTTTTTGCGAGCAATTTCATCCGATCAGGTTGAATGTTCGGTTCAACCTGATCGGATATGGCTCTGAATGCCGGGGCTGTGGCGGGTTATTGGCCGAGTGTTGCGGTGGTATCATCAAACAATTCATCAACCGTGATTTTTTCTGGGATGATTTTCTGGTCCACCGCCCAGTCGATAGCGAGTTGCAGGCCTTTGCGGTTGGCTTCCAGCCCCACGGGCGGGTAGGGCACGGGCACACCACCTTCAGTTAAGTTGCGGCTTTCCAGAAGCATGCGGAAAATTTCACGCACAATGTCCGGGCGTTCACGCGAGAGTTTTTCATGCACCACGAACATGTGGTTGATGGGCACAATGCCGGTGCGGGCGTACCAGGCTTTGGCGGCGGCCTTGGCATCAGGCACCAGATATTGCACGCGCGGGTCAACCGGCGCGTCGTTCCCCTGCAAGGTGGCGGTAAGTTCGCCATCCAGCATCATCTGCCCGATATTGGAGCCTTTGGGCAGGCGCACGCAGTTTGGGGGGTCGATATACTCGGCAAGGTGGCCTTCACCGCCGGTCATCCAGGTGACTTTATCAAGATCCACCCCGCATTCATGGCGCAATATGCCGCGCACCCACAGCCCGGTGGTTTGCGCGTAGGTGCGCACGCCGACTTTTTTGCCTTCAATGTCTTTTGGAGTGAGGTTGAATAATTCCTTGTTGAACACGGCACAATGATGCTGGAAGCGGCCCGAGACCGGGATGGGCAGGATGACGTAAGGTTTTTTGTAGATTTTGGCTTGCAAATACGTGACGATGGCAAGCTCGCCGCAATCAAAGGCGTTTTCACGCAGCAGGGGCTTGAAGCCGTTATGGGCTTCTTTAGGGCCGCAGCAATCCAGTGTCACGAGGTCTGAGTGGACGCGGCCATCCCGGATGGCCATGGTGACCGGGTATTGCGCGAGGTTGGTTTTTAAAATTGTTGGGCTGGTCATGTTATTTTCCATAAAATAGGTGGTGCGCGATGATCAGTCCCGCAAAGCGGGGTAGAGGAATTGCGCGGTTTTGCCGAAAATCCATTCACGGTCTGATGTGCTGAGGACGGACAAGGTGGCTTGCGCGTTGGCGAGATTATCTTTCAAGGAGCCAGGCGTGGTGGGGAAGTTGGAGCCCCAGGCAAGCCTACTGGCGCCGAACAGCGAGACCAGGCGGGGGAAGAAAGTTTCAGGCGTGGCTGCGGCTGTTTTTGAATCCGCCATGATGCGGGGGGAGAGTTTGAGGTATATGGAGCTGTGGTCTGCCAGCGCGAACAGGCTGGCGGCGGCCTGGTAGGGCGGGCCGTCTGTGATGTCGGGGCGGGCGAGATGGTCTAGGATGATGGGGACGTTGGGGAAGCGTTTGGCAAGGGCCGTGACTTGGGGCAGGCCGACCTGGCCGGTTTGGATGCACATGGGCAATGAAAGCTCGGCGCACAGCTCCCAGGCGGGGTAGGCGCGCGGGTCTTCAAGCTCGCGCGGGTCAAACGCTTTGGTGCTGCCGCCGGTGAACAGGCGCAAACCACCAAGGCCACGCTTGAGATATTCACGAATGATGGCGGGTGCATCGGGCTGGATAATGTCCACCGAGCCGACGGCCAGGAGGCGGGCCGGGTGGCGTTCACAGGAATCGAGCACGTAGGCGTTGTTGAAGCCGTAGGTGGTTGAGGAATGCACGATGGCGGCTTTGCTGATGCCGGCTTCATCCATGGCGGTGAGCAGTTCATCGACTTCGTAGTGGCGTTCTTTGGACCAGTCTGAGCGGATGCCAAAAAGCGGGCTGGGCGGGTAGGTGGTTTCATCGTTGGAGATGATGTGGGGGTGGATATCAATGATGCTGGCCATGGGCGTCCTTTATCGTCAGGCGCGTTATGGCGTTCAGCCTGGCTGGATGAGACGCGCTAACGGGCATGGCACAGCTACAGGCAAGCGGGGCCTGTTGAGTATTTGATTTTTAAGCCTTGTGTATAAGAAGCGGCGCTTTTTTAGAGCAAGATTGGCGTAAGCCGGCTGGCTCTCATTATGTATTTGCGAGCAAGTTCATTGGTTTAGGGGGTGTGGTCTACCGCGACCTGGTTGCGGCCTGCGAATTTGGCCTGGTAGAGCAGTTCATCAGCGCGGTTGATGGCGCTTTCCAGGGCTTCGTTTTCACGCAAGAGCACCATGCCAGCACTGACGGTGAGGCAGAGGTGTGAATGTTTCCAGCTGAAGCCGTGGGCGCGAACCGCAAGGCGCAGGCGCTCCGCGAGGCCGAGTTCATGATCAGTTAATCGCATGCGGCAGAGCAGGAGAAATTCCTCCCCGCCATAGCGGATGAGAAGATCATCCGCCCGGGAGGTTTTGGCCAGTATGGCGGAGAGTTCCTGTAAAACTTTGTCTCCGGCGAGGTGGCCGTGCAGGTCGTTGATGGATTTGAAATGGTCTATATCAAGAATGATGACGCCGATGGTGAGGCCAAGGCGGCGGGCACCGGCGAGGAAAGGCGCGCTCAGCTCATCAAGGGCGAGGCGGGATTTGGCGCCGGTTAGCGTGTCAGTGAAGGCCTGGCGGCGCAGGCGAAAGACCAGGCCGTTATTGATGAGCAAGGTGAGGTATGCTGTGACTGTGAGCGGGAGCAGCCCGTAACAGACCGCAAGGATGGAGCCGTAAGGCTGGGCGAGGTGCAAAATGCCGGGGTTGGGCAAAGCGGCATCCCAGTGGGGGCGTTGCAGGAGCAGGGCGTAAATTTCCACCACCCACATGAAAATGTAGGTGATGTAAACCGCGAGTGAAACTGCCGCCAGCGAAGGGCGCATGCCGCGGATGAGGTGCCAATGGTCTGCCAGGGCGTAGACGCCGAGCGCGAGCAGCAGGACTGGGGTGGCGATGTAAGCCAGAGGCAGGTTGGCGGCACGGGTGAGCAGGATGGCGGCGGCCAGGAAAACCGCAATGCCGTAGCCGGTGGCAAGAGGGCTGACCCGCCCGTGCAGGCGGCGCAAACCGAACACCCATAAAATGGTGACAAATGCGATGCTGGCTTTGTTGACCCAGATGACCATGCTGACGGGCAGCCAGACCGGGGCAAGGAACATGAGGCAGAAGCTGAGCCCGAGGATTAAAAACCCGGGCACGAGGTATTTCATGGTGTTGGAGACGGCGGCGTCCCGGTAGGGGATGGAGTTGAGCATGGCGGTACCGACAAGCGAGCCGATTCCCCCCAGCTCTGTGCCGACGGCCATGGAAATGGAGTTTATGAACATTTTTGAATTGTTCGGGGCATTGGGTTAATAATCGATTTCCAAAAGTTGGTATTGTTTTTGATACATTGTTTATTTTTATGGTAGTTATTTATAGCTATGTATGATTTTGTTAATATCGCATGTGTTGCGGGAATCATAGGTAAAAATTTGAAATTTTTGGTTTGGGGAGCGGATTTTATTTTCAGGCTGTCTGGGTGGCGCGAGATTGGTGAGGTTTTTGGGACAAACATGAAGCGTGTTTATTTTGAAACATTATCAGGTTTCGTAATGATTGGTAAGCTGGGCTGACGTGATTATTTTGTTGTCATCA
>JAQNCT010000033.1 GCA_029077825.1 Acidocella sp.
AATCGCCAGCAGCATCGCTAGCGCTGTAAAACAGGTCATGAAAATTTCGGTGTTTGCCGAAAGCCCATCGTTACTCAGCGAGCCGATGCTGTAAGACACAGCAGCAAAAATCGCCAGCCACTGCCGCTGCGGCGCTGTCCTGCCTGACAGCAGCAGATAGGTGATCTTGAATATGATGAAGGCGTTGGCTGTGACAAATACATCGCTGGCCAGCCGGATGGCGGCAACATTGCGTCCGAACATATCAATGAATATCAGGAAAATAACATAAATCCCGATCGGCTTGTTATCCCAAATGGTGGTGTAGGGCAAATGTCCTGCCCGCCACTGCTCGGCCATCAACAGATACAGACTTTCGTCCCAATCCAACACCGAGCGAAATAGAGTAGGCACCCGGATGAGCAGAATTATGGCAAACAAATACCCCGCCATGGCACATTGCCGACGCCAGGTTAGGGGGGAAGCGAGGGCAAAAACCATGCCCTGCTTTATCAGTGATCAATAAAAAAATTAAGTCCCGGTGTAAATTGGTGGGGGAGGCTTGGCCTCCCCACGCAATTCTCAGCCGTGCAGAATGGCCGTTGCACGAGGCATGAACATACCTGCCCGGCGCTGATAATCCGCATATGCGATAGAAAAGTCCGAGTCGGCGAACTTGCGTTCCTCGCGGCTGGCCGCTTGCTGATACACCACCAGCATGACCAGCGGCGTTAACCAGGGTAGCATCCCTGAAAACGCAACTGCCGAGCCAATCCAGAACAGCATATAAGACAAATAAAACGGATGCCGTACATACTGGTAAGGCCCATGCAGCAGCAGGAAGGCTGGCTTGTCGGTATCGAAAGCAAGAGTCGGTGGGGTTCGCCTTGTCGCCTGGATTGTCCAGGCAAACAGCGCCAGTGATGCCACGAAGAAGGATAGCGCCAAGATGGTGCTACCCGAAGCACCGCTGGTGATGAGCCGGCCGGTGAAGCTTAAAAACCCAAGCAGGCTTAGCAGGCTTACCAGTTTCATGCCGGTTGGCATTTTACCGGTGGAGCGAAAATGCCCCTTCACACCCCAGGAAAAGCTGGCAAAGCAGGCCAAGCCCGCTCCAAACAAACTGGCAGCTTGATATAAATGTTCCATGATTATTTGCTCCCAAACACATCTACGGTTTCGCCGCGAAACAGGCCGTCATAGGCGCCGGTTTCCAGGGCACGAGAATCCACAATTGGAAAATTCTGCAAATTGGCGGTGTAATCCTGCTGCGGGCAGGCCATCAGGTTGGTCTCAAACTTCACACCCGCATATTTGCGCGGTCCCGCCACGTTTTGAAAATTCAGGCGTTTGTAGAAAGGCGTATGATTACGCCGCACGCAGGACAGCATCATATCCGAGCCTTCCTTCAAAACCATGAAGGAGACAAAACGGAACAGCACAAACACCAGCTCAACGTCGGTAGCGAAGTCAGGGTGCCGTACCAATCGGTTGATCTCAGTGGCTTTTGAGGGCCGCTCCGGGGTCGCCGCAGTGGCCAGCAGCGTTTTCACATCTTCTGGAAAAATCCGGTTGGCCGGAATTTCAGTATAGCCGCGCTGGTCGGTTGAATCGAGAATGCACAGCCGCACCGAAGCTACAGGCCGCGTGTGCTTGTAAATCACAATTGACTGGCAGTTGGGCTTCTCGTCGTCTGCATCGGAAAACAAGCCGCTGGGCGTGGGGTCAATATATCCGCCTGATAAGTAACTTAGGTACCGTAGCGCGTAGGCGTCTGACCTTGTTTGCGGATCAATCGCCAACCGGGCTGTGAGACCCGATCCTTCAAGGGCCTGTAAGCGGTCACGCTTCTGAGGCTTGGCGAATGAGACTGCGGCTGTTTGTAGATTCCTCATTAATAACTCCTTAAATTGCAACTAGAACGCGAGTTATTATTAACTATTTCTCGCGTCTTATGCAGCATTTTTGTTTTGTTAACATTGAGGTGGTTTCGGTAGTTCTTGACCTGATGCTAACACTGAGCTTCACTCGAAAATTCATTGATTTTGCTTAGGAATAATTTATTGGCCCGGTAGCTAGGCCTTAACCAAACAGCAAAAACACTTGTGGTTTTGGCCATAATCCACCTGATTCATGAAAATTTATTTATATTTAACTTTGGGTGGTATTTTCTTTATAGCTGCTATTTCAAATAGTATTTCTTTGATTTTATGGTAAAGTGAGCGTGAGATCCGGATTTAGTCGGCACTCCAAGGTAAAATATTATATATTGTCAGCGTATCAATTTTGGTGGAGTTATGGTTAAAAACATAAATTTTGAACGGATGTCACAAGTCGGAATGCTGTCCGTTTGATGAAATTACTGTGGTTGAAGTTTTTGCATAGAATTAATGGCAGTTTGCCCGCGTCGGCACTGGCAACGAGAGCAGGTGTCGCTGAACGGGTTGGTTTTGAGCAAGCAACGGTGCTCGCCAATATCATGCGGATGATCGTGCTGGTCGGCGTCAACACTGCGATATTTCTTGGTGCAGATTTCGTCACACGGCCTTCGGCTGTCAGCCCCTATACCCGTCTCGGCCTTATTATCATCGCGTGCATCCTTGTTTGCTATCTTGTCATTTTTACCGCGTGCACGAAATGGTTAAAGGATCCCGCCCCCCATCAAAATGCCACGCAATTTATTCAAGGCATTCTGGTTATCATGGGTATCCTCTGTACCTTCTGGGGGGTTCTCATTGTCAGCCTTACTTTGGCGGCTGGCCCCCGGCAGCTTTCTCTTATTTACGGAGTTATTGTCGCGTGCCTTGCTATGCCCGCACTTGTGGCTCCCGTTTCTGTCGCATTCACGGCCTGGGCACCCATTGCCGTTTTCGGTTTTATCTCACTGCTGATCCGGCCTGACCTGACATCGGATCCGTTTGCGATCATCTCCTTTTTTGGTTTCGTTGGCATGACTGGTTTCGCTATTATTTACCTGAATCGCCGTTTGACTGAGCGCGCACTTGATGCGGTTCGGATTGAGGAAAACAGCGATGTCATCCGGCTTTTGTTGCGAGACTTTGAGGAAAGCGCCAGTGACTGGTTATGGGAAACCGATGCCGATTTGGAATTGCAGCGGGTTTCACCGAGGCTTTCGCAGGTTGCCCAAAAAAGCCCTGGCGAGTTGGCTGGTAAGTTCCCGGAGATATTTTTAGGCGATATGGCAAAATTTGACCAGCGAGTCGGCTCGCCAGTCGCCAAATTAAGCCGCTATCTGGCAGATCGTTCAGCCTTCCGTGACCTTATTGTGCCAGTGGTTATTGGCGGCGAGGAGCGCTGCTGGTCACTTACCGGCAAGCCGATATTGGACAAGGCCGGACGTTTCATCGGCTATCACGGGGTCGGTTCAGATGTCACAGCGGCCCGGCGGTCACAGGAGCAAATTGCCTTTCTGGCGCGCCACGATAGCCTCACCCGGTTGCCGAACCGGGTGTTGTTCAATGAAGTCCTGCATCAATCCTGCTCGCACTGCGAAGACCATCCAATTGCGCTGCTTTGCCTCGATCTTGATAATTTCAAGATGGTCAATGATTCTCTAGGCCACGCCACCGGTGATGCGGTGCTGGTGGCGGTTGGTGAGCGTATCCGCGGCTGCATCCGCGACGGCGATACCGCGGCCAGGCTCGGCGGCGATGAATTTGCCATTATTTTGGCCACTGACGATGCCGAGGAAGTCGCCACCGTCGCGCGCCGGGTGGTGGAGCGGATCAGCCGCCCTTATCATTTTGACGGCAGGCTGGTTGAAATCGGTATCAGCATCGGTATCAGCCTGGCGCCGAAGGACAGCAGAACGCCGGCAGTTTCACTTAAAAATGCTGATCTCGCTTTGTATCGCGCCAAGTCTGATGGCCGTGGCACCTGGCGGTTTTACGACTTCGAAATGGATGAGCGTTTGCAGGATCGCCGGTCTTTGCAGGCTGATTTGCGCGAGGCGCTGTTGAATGGTGAATTTAGGCTCGATTTCCAGCCGATCATTGAATTGAGCACCGGCAAAATGGTCGCGGCGGAAGCCTTGTTGCGCTGGCATCACCCAACGCGCGGTCTGCTGTCCCCCGCTTTGTTTGTGCCGCTGGCGGAAGAAGCCGGGCTGATCGCGCCTATCGGTGCCTGGGTGCTTCGCCAAGCCTGCATGGCCGCCGCTAAATGGCCATCGCACATCAGCATCGCGGTCAACCTCTCACCGGTGCAGTTTCGCGATAAGGGGCTGGTGGCGGCCGTTGATGAAGTCCTCGCCGCCAGCGGTCTCGCCGCTTCCCGGCTGGAGCTTGAAATTACCGAAACCACGGTGCTGGAAACCAACAGCCAGACGGTGGACGCCCTCTGGCAGTTACATGGCCGCGGCGTGCGCGTGGCACTCGATGATTTTGGCACCGGCTATTCCAGTCTGAGCTACCTGAGGCGTTTCCCATTCGACAAAATCAAAATCGATCGTTCTTTTGTCCGCGACCTCGGTCATGAGAAGGATGACACATCAATCATTCTAGCCATTATCGCCCTGGCCGGCAGCATGAACATGCTGGTCACCGCCGAAGGCGTTGAAACCATGGAGCAGGCCTCGCTGCTCACCGGCTATGGCTGCCCGCAGGCGCAGGGTTATTTATTCTGCCGTCCCGTCCCCGAGAGAGATATCCCCTCCATCATGACCCGGCTGCACCAAACCAGCCATGTCAGCTTTCCGACAACCTTGCAGTAACGCCCCGCAGCAACGTCTCAAACGCTGGCTCATCGTCCCAGGCCAGATGCACGCTGAGCCACTTTGTTTGGGCTTTTAACCCAGGTGGTAGCTTTACAAAGTCTTTCTCGGTGGTGAGCAACTGCGCTTGTTGCCCCTGTGCGGCGGCGTGCAGCTTTGCCTCATCCGCCGCAGTGTAAACATGATGATCGGGAAATTTCATCGCGCCGGTCATCTCCATTCCAAGTTGCATCGCTGAGGCAAAGAATTTTTCCGGCCTTCCGATGCCCGCAAACGCGAATACCCGGGTTCCGCTCGGCAAATCGGGGCAGGCGGGTATGATTTGTGCCTGTAGTACCGGCAGATATTCCGGAAGTTGGCGGCGGGCACCAACCTCGTCCGCCCCAATCATTACCGCAGCCATACAACGTGCTGCAGCGGCTGCCAGAGGCTCGCGCAACGGCCCGGCTGGCAGTAAGCGGCCATTGCCAAATCCGTAACCGCCATCCACCACCAAAAAGCTCGCCGTTTTTACCAGGCTGGGGTTTTGTAGCCCGTCATCCATAACGATAGCGGTGGCCCCCAGCTCTCTCGCCAGCCGGGCACCTGCGGCTCGATCATGCGCCACAATCGTCGGTGCGGTGGTGGCCAGCAGCAAGGCCTCATCGCCCACTTCAGCCGGACCGTGGCAAGTCAGGTCAACCAGAACCGGACCACTCATCTTGCCACCATAACCGCGTGTCAGCGCAAACGGTTTGCCAGGCAGCCTGGCCAGAATGTCACGCGCTAAAATCGTTTTACCGGCCCCGCCGACACTGGCGTTGCCAGCGCAAAATACCGGGATCCCGGCATCAAACCCTCGCCGTGCCACCCGCCGTGCGGTGAGCCGGCGCGTGATGCCGCCAAACGGCGCCAGCAATTGCGCCGCCAGCCCGTCTCTGGCCCAGAAATCCGGCGCCCTCACAGGCTGACATTCATAATCAACGTGGCCAACCGCGCCGGCAAATCCTCCAGCCCTGCAAACGCCAACCGCGCCGCTTCACCGGCAGCACGGCAGGAAGTCTCATCAGCCAGCCAGTGCGCCGCCGCCGCCGCCAGCGAGGCCGCGTCAGAAACTTCCACAATAGCCCTGCATCCGCGCAATGTAGCTACCAGTTCCGGAATGTCCTCGGTGTAGGGCCCGCTGATAATCGGCAGCCCTAGCCGCGCCGCTTCTGAAATATTATGCCCACCAACCGGCACCAGTGAGCCGCCGACAAAGGCAAAGCGGCACAGCCGGTAAAACAGCCCCAACTCACCCAGCGTATCGGCCATATAAATCTCACCCGCCTTGGGCATTTCACCCCGGCTGCGTCGCGGGTAGGAGAATTGCGTGCCCCGCTCCGGGTGGCGCGGCACAATGATGGTCACGAGCCCTGGATATTGCGCCCGCAAAATATCATGCGCTGTAGCGATTATGGTTTCCTCACCAGGATGCGTACTGGCCGCCAGCCATACTGGCCCGACAATGTGGCTCTTAAATCCGGCCAAAGCAATTTCATCATACGGCAGTAAGCGGCTGGCGAATTTCAAATTCCCCCATTCCAAAATCCCAGCTGCTCCCAAAGATTTAAAATTCACCGCATCGGCAGTGGATTGCACATGAATATAGCGAAAGCCGAACACCAGTATCCCGGCGGTCCGGCGTAACTGGCGCCAGCGTGCCGCTGAACGGGCCGAAAGGCTGGCGTTAATCAACAGCCGCGGAATCCCATGTGAATCAATTTTCGCTAAAATGGTCGGCCACAACTCGCTCTCCACAAACACTGCCGCATTGGGTCGCCAGTGCTGCAGAAATACTTCCACCCACCCTGGCACATCCAGCGGAACAAATTGGTGGCGCGCATGAACGGGCAGGCGTTCGGCGGCCAGCTTTGCGGAGGTTAATGTGCCGGTGGTCAGCAGCACTTCGCACTGCCCCGCCAGCGCATCGATCAACGCCAATACCGACATCATCTCCCCCACGCTGGCAGCGTGCACCCATATCAATCTGCCTGCCGGACGAGGGCATGAGGCGATGCCATAGCGTTCCGCCAACCGCGCCGGGTCCTCCTTGCCGCGCGCCACGCGCCTGCTCAGCATCCGACGCAATAATGGCGCCGCAAGTGTACCGACTGCCCCATAGATGTTGAACACCAAACTCATGGCATTTTAGAAAATGTGGCGGCCGTCACAGCCGCTGTCAAAGCCGCCTCAATGTCCGGAATTGCAGCTTGCCAGTCATGCCGCGGCACCGTCATCAACGGCCCGAAAACCAGTTTGCCGTGTCCAAAAGGCAGTGGCACGCGCATTTTGTCCCACGAATTTAGCTGTACGGCGCGGGCGGTATTCACCGCGCAGGGCAAAATCCGCGCCCCGCTGAGCGCTGCCAATTGCGCAACGCCAGGTGCTGCCTTGCGGCGCGGCCCGCGCGGACCATCCGGGGTCAGCCCCACATGTCGGCCATCCTGCAAAGTTTTCAGCAAGGCCCGCAGCCCCGCCGCCCCGCCGCGCGTGCTCGACCCATGCGCCACGTCGATTTGAAAAAACTTCGCGATCGTCCCGATGAGTTGGCCATCCCGGTGCAGGCTCACCAAAGCGCTGACCCCTATTTTTGAATGGGTATGCACCCAGAACAGCGGCATAGATGGCAGCGTTTCATGCCAGAATGCCAGAATACAGGGTGGCCCCTCTGAAAATGCTGCAAGATTTGCCCCCCCCACAACTTGCCAGCGGGTGGTGCGGTCAATCAGCCGCAAATAGCTGGCGGCCAGCCAAGCGATGGCGGTTTGCACCGTTTGAGATTTTATCAATCGTTTGAACATCTGCTTCGGCGGTAGCATCCACAAAGCTCGCCGTCACGCGGCTCGCTTAGGTTTGGCCTTTACCGGCCGCACTGTTGCCCGCTTGGGTTGCTTCAGCGTCAATGGCTTGCCGGCCACTTTTTCAATCAATGTCCGGTAGCGTGCCAGATAGGCTTGTAAATCCAGATGTTTTTCAGCAAATTCCCGCGCTGCCAGCCGCAACGGTGCGGTTAGTTTTGGGCTGGCCAGCGCCATCAGCGTGGTATTCGCCAGCACCGCATGGTCAAGCGTTGGTACCACCAGGCCGTTTTTGCGGTGTTTGACAAATTCAGTCACGGTCGACGTGTCCGCGCCGATCACCAGACACCCGCACGCCAATGCCTCGCGCAGTGACCACGAGGCTACGAACGGATAAGATAGATAAATATGCGCGTCCGAGCGCTTCAACAAAGCCAAGTGCTGGTCATAGGGAATTTTACCAAGAAATTGCACGCGCTTGCGGTCAAGCCGGCTGCCCAGCTCCGCCAGCATAACCTCGCGCCAATTGCCCTTAGGGGGTGGCGCGCCGTAGCTTATCTCATCACCGCCCACAACTGAAACCACAACATCAGGCCGTGCTGCCAAAATAGCCGGCAATGCCCGCATAAAGGTGTGAAACCCCCGGTAGGGCTCAAGGTTGCGTGCCACGTACGTAATTAATTTATTTTTCGGCGTAACGTTTAAACTTCCAACAGTGAGTGACTTTTTGGCACCCGCCGAGGCTGGCTTGCAGATATCAAGGTTCACGCCTTCTTCGAGCAAATGGATTGAAGGCTTAGCCCAGTCCGGGTAAGTACTACGCTGCCAGCGGGTTGGTACCTGGCCCTGCTGCGCTAGAGCCAGAGCTTGTAAATTCACCGCGTTTTTGGCGCGCACGCCTGCAAATCTCTCACGCGCCAGGGGAAATTCCGGATCAAAATTTACATCGGCGTTCTCGGCCTGATAGAAAAATTCAAAATAGCCCAATAACGGCACACCCGGAAATACATCATCCAGATTTAGCATCTCGCCCCAACCATGATGCCCAATAATGATATCAGGAATAAAGCCGAGTTTTTTAATTTGCCGTGCGCCAGTCGCGCAGGCTTCGGCACGGCGCATTGCAATATCAAATTCAGCCGCATCCCGGTGCACCCCGGCCTGCAAAAGGGGTGGCTTGGCATAGGTTACCTTACGTACCCCTGCCAATACGTTCAGGTTCGGCTCTGTCATGAATACTATTTCATGCGTGCCCGGGTTCGCCTCATTGTCGGCCAGCAGGCTGCGCACAATGTGCAAATATTGCCCGGGAAAATTCTGGTGAACGAACAGGAATTTCAAAACACCGCCTAATTTTAAGCTTTTGCGCGGCCCGGCTTACCGGATTTTGGCGTCAGCGTGATCAGAATTGATTCCAGCGCGGCCAAGTTCGGGCTTTCACAGGTCTCATCAGAGCCAACCGGCCCCACCGAGGCGCCATCAACAAAGCTGGCCTCATAGGTCAGGTTGTACGCTTGGGCCGCAGCACCAGTCAGGCGAATCCGCAGGCCCAACAAAGGCAGCGCCATCCCACGCGAGCCACAATACTCGCCAGCGTCCACCCAAGGCGATAGCCAGCCACGGCCCAGCACCGCCTGATATGATAAATCCGCTGGGTTGATCGCGGACGGCGCGGCCACGGCAAATCCCTCAACCCAGTTTTGGCTGCCGGGCTCGCCCAGGCGCTGGCCAAATTTCACGCCAATGTCGCCACGGGTCTGAATATGCGCCATCACATCCATCTGCACGGGTGCAGCGGGGGCCTGGGCTACGCTGGCGGAAACCTCGGTTGCCCCCAGCAATTGGCGAACCTGCAATTTTGGGGCGGAATCTGGTTGGTTCGGGCTTTGATAAATTGTCACCATAATCTGCGCTGGTCCACGAATTACCCGCACCAAAGCAGCATCCCCAACCCCTGAAAGCCAGCCATCGGGGCGGAAACTGCTGATCTCGACATTCTGCGGGTTGGTCGGCGGCAGAGAGATACGCACGCCTGGCAAGCCGCCGTTTTGGGCACTGCCGGGGGTTGGCTCATTGATGATACAAAACAGCCCGGCAGGCAGCGCCATCAGATGCCCCGAAACTTTCAATTCCTGCATCATATCCGAAGCGACCGGCTGCGGCGGCGGAACCTCTTTTTTGGCCGTGTCGGTTGCCTTGGTAGCCTGTTTCGGGGAAGCCATACTTATACCTCGGGTTGAGAACTTAGATTGTTTCTAGGCATAGACTTGAATATGCACAATAAAATTTCGATCAAATTCGTTTTATGAAATCTGCAGTCAATTTTTAAACGTCCAACGCGAACATTATTCGATCCCGGCGTTACGGGCATTCGGCTGCCAAGCGAGCAATATATCATTGATCCGCGGCACCGGCAGGCCCAGTGGTAGCACAGCGCCGCGCATTGTCGCCTTAAGCCGGGTAGCTTGCGCGCCTAAATCAAACGCTATCGTGTAAAGTCCGGCAAGCCACGCCTCGCTCAGCGCAAAGCACCAGGTCTCCGGCCAGACTGACGGCAGAAACGCAAGGTCAGCTTGCAGTGATTGGATCAACGCGGTGGCCTCGCCTTCTGCATATGCACCTGTTACAAAAATCCGTCCGGTTTCCAGCAGCGCATTGTCATCGGCGCTAGCACCCGCCACGACATATTCAAGCTCCAACTTTCTCTCCATCGCATCTCGCGCACACGCGATCAGCAGGTCGAAACCCTTCGCCGGGCCAATGCCGCCAATGATCACAATCCGCCGCCGTCCGCGCCCTGGTGGCTTCAGATTCACCCGGACCAAATCATTTTCCCAAGGCGTCACTGATGGGCGTACACCGGGAAAATGCCGGCCAATCCGGTTGGCGGCATCAGCGGACGGCGCGATGATCATTCGCGCCTGGGCAAACTCGCGTTTGGAGCGCTCGATGAGAGCCTCTGGACCGAGATTTTCAAACGTCTCATCCCCAGCAATTTCCACGCAACTCACGCAGGCGCTCACGTTCGGCTCACCGCAGTAGCGCAGCGGTAACCCTATCGCGGGCCGGTTCATCAAGGTCACGCGCGGGCAGAAGCTGGCGTAATCATGCAGTACGATATCCTGCGGCACCCCGAGATCAGCCGCAATCTCCCGCACTCCGGCATGATGCCCTAACCCGTGATGAAAAATGACCTGGGTAACCGCCTGTTCACGCAGCAGCGTCAGCAGCGACTCACGCGCCGCTGGGTATTTGAACCGCAAATTTGGGTAATCCCCCGGCGTATCATCAGTCAGCTCTGCATCCCACGGGAACGGCGTGGTTTTCGGATTATCCGGCGCGCCAGGCACCAGCAGCAGCGGGCGTTTGCCGCTGGCCCTGATATTTTGCATCTCGGAGGCAATAATCCGTGCCACCCCGCCGCCGTGATTATGCGAGATCAGCAAGACAGCCTCCGATGCTGCACCCCGCTTGCGGGCAAAGCGTGCTGCATCCAGACGCAGCCGGGCAGGGGCCAGCGGGTCTGCCTTGATGTGTTTCGTGATCAACGCGTCATACCCTGGATACAGCCGGTTCAAGGTCCGTGCGTTGCGGCTGTTCAACGCCCCTCCCGCCGCCCTGAACGAAGCGCTGCCCAGGTGCGCCACAAAAGTGTCTAGTGCCGCGACATGACGGAACCCAAATTGCTTGGCGCGCAAGCACCAGTCGTTCTCCTCGCCATAGCCCTGCGCGAACAGCTCAACGCGCATATTGCCAGTGGCGGCCAGAGCGTCATGGCGGATGAACATGCAAAACCCAACCGCAACGGGAATATCGCAAATCTGGCCGCCATTGGCACGCGCGGCATCCTGCTGCAGAGCGATGGCTTCTGCCAGGTCTGGCATTGTGTTGCTGCCGGCGCGCTGCGGATAACTCAGTATTGTCGCGTTATTTGAAAGCGGCGTGGCGCTGGCAATATCGGCGGCTTGATACGCAGCCTCTCTCAAGGACTCGATAGCGCCGGGCGGCACCAGCGTGTCGCTGTTCAAAAGCAATATGTCGCGTCCCTCGGCAGCCAGCAAACCGCTATTTACTGCCGCCGGAAATCCCTGGTTCCTGGCATGGCGAATCAGCTTAATGCGACCAGCCTGGGCCAGACCATCGAGCCACGCCGCCAGGGCAGGTTCGGAGGAGGCATCATCAATCACAATCACTTCGGCATTGGCGGGCAAAGCTTCCTGCAAAGCCGCCAGACAGGCTTTAGTGACACTGATATTGCGGTACACCGGCACCACCACTGCCAGCGCCTGGCGCGGCGGCAGGGCGGTTTTTTTCGGCACCGCAGTGCTGCTGGCGAGCGGCTTGCCCAGCTCGAATAAAGCCGGATCGAGCGGGCTGCCCATGATATCCGCCCCATCCGGTCCGGTAATGTGCAGCGGTGGGGTTAGTGGTTTCAGCTGAGCGGCTGGCACCGCAAAGCTTAATCGGCGGGCGAAAGCTGCTGCTTCATCAGGCGCCATTGCCGCGCCGAAACTTATCGGCCAACTAATCCCTGCTGCATCTCGCAGCGTCAGCGCAGGCTTGGCGTTGGCGGCGGCGGGGTGGTACGCCCAGCCGATCAACGTACCATCCACCACCGAAACAATCCCCTCAACCCGCTGCAGGCTGTTCAAATCCAGCGGACTTCCGGCCAATTCTTTACCGCCGGCTAGAATGCTCAACATTCCCGATCCCGGCGTTTTGAACTGCCCGTCGTGGGCGGTCAGGTTGATCACGTCGCCATCTAGCAAAAATGTCAGCTTCAGGCCCGGCATGGCGGCAATCTGCAAAACACCAGATGGCTGCCAGCCGCACCATCCAGGGCTCCCCGTGGAAGCCGTGATCATGCTTGCCACCTCAGCAAAACCTAAATCCTCCGGCACGCTGTGGTGCTGCAACAGTTTCGCCAGACACGCCAAGGCCGAGGCGCTGTCACCCAGTAACTGGTGCGCCGTCAGCAGAGCTAATTCGATTTTCACATTGTCATGCAAAACCGCCAGCGCATTCAGCTCCGCAACCGCCAGACGGAGTTGCGCCGGGGATTTGATCGCGAGGCGGGCATTGACCAGATCCAGCATGATCCTGGGATCATTCGGCGCCAGCCTGATCGCCCGCTCCAGCCACAACAAAGCGGCCTGATAAACCCCGCGCCGCGCCGCTGTCATACCGTTGGCCCAGGCGGCCTTTGGCGAGGCCGCGTCATCCTCCTGGTACCTCACGTCCTGGCCCTCCCGCATGAGGTCCCGCGATCGGTCATGATCAATTCAATCATGGTCCGTCTGACCGATGGGCGGCGTGTCCGCCGCTGCAATTTCCGTCTGGTTGGCCGCAGCCAGCGCCGCCAGTTCGTCTCGCGCCGCCTCGACCCCTGCTTTCTGTGCCATTTGCAGCCACCGCGCCGCTGCCACCGGGTCTGCCGAACCGGCGAGGCCAAGGCGCAGGTAGCGCCCCAGCATCAACGCCGCCTGCGCGTGATCTTGCTCGGCGGCGCGTTGAAACCAGCTGAAAGCAACGGCCCGGTCGGTAGGAATATCATGACCACCGCCATACAGGGCACCGAGCGCAAACATCGCGCCGGTGTGGCCGTTGTTAGCGGCCCGCTCATAGAGGTTTTTGGCTGCTGCATGGTCGCGCTCACCACCGGTGCCACTCACATGCATATCGGCCAATGCCGCCAGCGCATCGGTAAAGCCAAATTCCGCCGCCCGTCCTAGCCAGTAGCGCGCTACGACCGGGTCCGCCGCCACGCCGCGCCCTTCCAGCTTCATCATCCCGAGCCAATATTGCGCGTTGACAATTTTTTCAGCCGCCCGCTCCAGCCATACCGCCGCCTGCGCCTCATCCTTTGCGACGCCGACACCTCTGGCCAAACAAACGCCGTAGTTGTACGCGCCGATCGCATCGCCTGACTCTGCCGCTGCCTTGAACCATTCATGCACGGGCGGCGGGGTGGTCAGTTTCTCGTCAGTCGCGCCGGTGGCGATTAAAGCTGCCAGGTCAGCTTGGGCAATCGTATCGCCTGCCTCGGCCGCGCGTTGCAGCCAAACCGCTGCCTCGTCCGGATTCCTGGCGGTCCCAGCACCTTGCAGATGAAACATCCCGAGTGCCCGTGCGGCAGTAGTATGCCCGGCTTCAACGGCCCGGCTGTACCACATTGAAGCTTCAACAAAGTTTGGCGGCAAACCGCTGCCCGTTGCATATAAATCGCCTACTAAAGCTGCTGCCTCGGCATCACCTGCCAAAGCTGCCTGGCGAAGCCAAGTTTCACCCGCCACCTTATTGGCGGCTACCCCCCGGCCTTCCAGCAGCGCCAGCCCGTATTTGGCCTGGGCGTTGCGCACGCCAGCCTCAGCTGCGATTTTGTAGTGGCTGGTTGATGTCACCAGATCAGCATGCAGCCCAATGGCTTTCTCAAACACCAGACCCAGGTAGTAATGTGCTTTTGGTATGCCCGCCTCGGCAGCCTGCCTGATGAATTCCACGGCCGCTACCGTAGCCTCAGCGGTCTCGGCGCCGCTTAGCAAAATGAGCCCGTAACCAAGCTGGCCAGAGGCCGAATTGGCAGACGCCGCCTTTGCATACCAGCCTTTGGCCTCCTCTGGGCGGCGCAGTAATTCCGGCCCGTTGGTCAAAATAAACCCCAGCAATGATTGCCCCTCAGCTGAGCCTGACTGTGCAGCCAACCGCGCCCAAGACTCAGCGGCCGCAAAATCGGGCTCTGGCGCATCCAACGTCGTGAACAGCGAAGCGGCGGGCTGGTTCAGTAACCGGCCCGGCAGGCCGCACATATGCAGGGTAGCCAACTGACACTGGCTGGGAACATGGCCGGTATTGCCAGCACGACTGTACCAGCGCGCCGCCTCCACGACACTGGCGCTAACCCCGCTGCCGTGTAGATAACATTGCCCGACCATGTTCATAGCATCCGGCAGACCGGCATCGGCTGCCGAGACGAACAAAGTGAATGCCCGCTTATGCTCACCGGCTGCAAGCAATTCGCGGCCCCGCGCCAGGGCTTTTTCGGGGTTACGTGCGGCCAGACGGTCCCGCAGGCCAAGGTTGGTTTTCATGACGCTTGAGACAATAGGCGCAGGCAGGCGCAGGCGCTATGGTTCATGCAGGCTTTCGTAGGCGACGGGCAGGATTTGCCGCGTAAAGTAGCCAAGTACAGTGCGCGTGCCAACACGAACATCGACAGTAAGCGGCATACCAGGCACCAATTCGAATCCAGCAGGAGTATTATGCAAGTTCAGTTCATCGAGTGAAATCGTCGCTCGATAGAATAACGATTGCTGCGCATTGGGCACCAGCGGTGCGCCGTTGGACTGATCCGCGGGGTTGAAGCTATCCGGACTGACCGTTAAAACTGTGCCTTCAGCTTGGCCATATTGCAGGTACGGCAAGGTTGCGAATTTAACATTCACCTTGTCGCCCGGATGCACATAGCCGGAATCCGCTGCACTGATGTCCGCTTCAACCGAGAACGGCGCATCGATCGGCACCAGTTGCATGAACAACTCGCCAGACTGCATGACTGAACCCACCGAGACCTTGGCAACCGAAAGAACGATGGAATCGCGCGGTGCCGTGAGCTCAACCAGCTGATTGTTTAGCTTGGCTTTGGCCAATGCTTGCACGGCTTGCGTGAGATTATTGATCGCATCTGCAAGTTGTTGTGATACCGTGGCCTTCGCCTGCTGATCGAAGCTGTCGCGCTCGGCCTGTTGGGCTGCCAGTTCACGCTTTGCCGCTGCTGCTGATGACAATGCAGACGCAAGGCTACTCTGGATATTCACCCGGTCATCGGTAGCTGCCAACGTATCAAGCTTGCTGCCTACCTGCAGTTGCTGCAAATCCTTGCGCATCCCTTCAACATTTGATGCGATGCCGAGCCGCTGTTGGTTGTAATTCGCCTGTGCCTCATCACCGGAAATTTGGGTTTGCAACTGACTGATTTTTTGCGCGTAACCCTCCATGGTAAAATTATATTGGCCTTGCTGTTGGTTGTATGTTTCCAGTTGCAAAGCTGAAGCCGGGTTGGCCGGATCGGGTTCATACGGCGTGCCGTTTTCCTGTGCCTGCAGCCGCGCAACCTGGGCACTGTAAGCTTGCTGCTGGGCGGTCAGTGCCGTCAGGTCAGCGCTGGCAAAAGTGGGGTTAAGCGTTGCCAGTGTATCGCCTTTATGGACAATCTGGCCTGCTTCCACATTGATGGTTTGGACGATTGAAGTTGTAAATGGCTGAATGACCATGGTGGGCGCGGATGAGGTGAGTTTACCATCAGCGGTTACAATTTTATCAACCTTGATAAATCCGGCACCGATTAAAGTGACAGCGACCATGCTGGTAATGAAAAAATTGGAAAGCCGTGCCATCGCCGGCATTGGCCTCGCCAGTACCGCAGCAGTGGGTGATTGAAACTCCAGCACTGGCAACGACATCGGTGCGTCATCAGCCGGCATGGTTTCAGGTTTTTTACGACGGAACATTGAGAACATCAGCCGTGGGCCTTTAACGCAACTTCAATATGCAATGGCATGAGTTTTAATCACCTTCGGCCGGGGCCATGGTCGGTGGCGTCTGTTTACGATTTTGCGGGTCGAGATGGCGGTTCTGTTGCAGCCATAAATGCCGGTAGATCGCGCAGCGTTCCAATAACTCTTCGTGCGGACCAATATCAACGGTGCGGCCACGTTCAAGCACCATGATCATGTCGCAATCAATCAGCGAGGACAGCCGGTGTGAGACGATCACCATGGTGCGTCCCGCCGCTATCCGCAACAAATTGGCATTCACCAAAGCCTCGCTCTCGGGGTCGAGCGCGCTGGTCGCTTCATCGAGAATGAGCACCCTTGGGTTAGACACAACCGCACGGGCAATTGCCAACCGCTGCTTTTGGCCACCGGAGAGGTTGGGAGACCCTTCCTGAATGAAGGTGTTATAGCCATTCGGCAACCGTTCGATAAATTCCTCAGCCCCGGCAAGCCGTGCCGCTTGCACCGCGTCCTCAAATGAAATTCCAGGCCGGCCAGCGATGATATTGTCACGTACTGAACCACGGAATAAAAAATTATCCTGCAGCACCATGCCAAAATTTTTGCGTAAGTGCCGTAAATTAATCTCACGCATATCGGTGCCATCAATTTTAATGGTGCCCGAATAATCCCGGTTAATGCCTTGCAACAAACGCGTAACGGTTGACTTGCCTGACCCAGAACGCCCCACCAACCCTAGCATGGTTCCGGCTGGCACCTTGAAGGTCATCTTGTCCAGCGCCGGGGTTTTGGTGCCCTCATAACGGAATGTTACATCGTCAAACTCAATCTCACCTTCAAATTTTGGCCGCAAGCCGTGGGTAAGCGCCCATTTTTCCGTGGGGCGATTGAGAATGCCGCCAACCTGGCCAATTGAAGCCTGCGCGCGCTGCACTTCCTGCATGAACCCGGCAATACTTACTAGCGGGCCGGCGACCCTGCCACCCAGCATCATAAAACCAAACAGGCTGGTGATTTCTAACGGACTGTTTGATTTAACTGCTAAGTAAGCCCCCAACGCCAAAACACCAAATTGGCAGTAACGCTGGAACGGCATGGTCAACGTTGCCGGCCAGTTGGCCAATTCTGCGGCCTCGGTCGCTAATAGCGTACTATCAGCAACCCGGCGGTCCCATTCAGCCGCCCGCATCGGCTCCAACGCTAGCGCCTTAACTGTGCGTATGCCGTATATACTCTCGATAATCACCGAGCTTTTGGCAGATTCTGCTTGCATAACGCGCCCCAGCATCAGAGCCATGGGCCGGATGTAAATCCCGATAATCAGCGCAATAAACCCTGCTGCAATCACAATGGTCCAGGCGAGTGTCGCGTTCAGATAAAACAAAATCGGCAAAATCAATAGCACCATGATCACATCGATAAAGGTGTTCATCATGCTGCCAGTAAGAAACGCCCTCACCATGTATATCTGCTGAACTTTATAGGCGATGTCACCTGCTTGGTTTTTTTCAAAAAACTCAATCGGCAACGCCATCAGGCGATCAAAGATCAAAAGATTTAATTTCGCATCAAGCCTGGAGCCCACTGAGATCTCCATCATCTTGCGGCTCCAGGTCAGGATCATCTCAAAGATCAAGGCGATGATGACGACAAAAATTACCAGATCCAGCGTATTCAAGCTGTGGTACTGCATCGCCGCATTCAATGATCCCATAATCATCAAAATCGGCACAATGCTCAATATCGTCAGAGTGATCGATGAGATGGCGATATCGCCCAGGGTTTTTTTCTCAATCCATACCAGCCGTCCCAGCATGGCAAGGTTGAAGGGCTGGTCCTCCTCAGCCGCTGCCCGCGATGCCCGGATCAGCAACACCGCGCCGCTCCACACTTGCTTCAGCCGCAGCTCATCAATGGGTATCGGCGGATCACTTTTCTGCCCGCGCGGGTCCTGTAGCAGCACGGTACTGGTGTCGACGTCGCGCCCCACAACCAATGCGGCGTTGCCATCGTTCAGAAGCAAAATAATCGGTGCCGGATCGTCGATTTTCAACAACTGGCGGAAATTCATCAAGCCGCCACGTGCCCAAAGGCCCGATTCACGCAGCCAGTCTATCAGCTCCGGCGGGGTAGGGGGCTGCCCTGGCGCTGCTGGTTTAAGACCTTCAGGGTAAATCTCCACCCCATGGTAGCGGGCCACAACGATCGCCGCCGCCACCCGCGAATGCAGCGACGCACCACCATCACGGATTGCCGCCGCGTTCAGCCCTACGAAATCATCATTCGGCTCCGGATTTGGCGGCGTCTCAGTCATCTCAGCAGTCAGGCCCCTCAGTGTTTGATAGTCGTCTACGGGCCTCTTATGGCCTGAAATTTAGCACCTGCACAACGCACATATCCTCTGGCACCGCCAAATATCGTTTAAATTTTGTGATTTTTCAGCGCGATGATTAAATCACCGTGCTGACAAGGACTGGTCAGACTCTCGTTTGGATGCAATTCTAAGTCATGGAAATTACCGTAGCCACCCAAGCAGACCTGGAAGATTGCCAAGCCATTTACGCGCATCACGTACTGAACGGTACCGGTACGTTTGAGGAAATTCCGCCTTCGCTTGAGGAGCTAAACCGCCGCTATACCGCCGTCACCGCTGCCGGTTGGGGCTGGTTGGTCGCAAGCGATGCCTCCGGGGTGCTCGGCTTTGGTTATTACGCGCAGTACCGCAATCGCTCGGCCTATCGTTTCGCCGCCGAGGACAGCGTGTATGTCCGTGAAACCATCCGCGGTCAGGGGGTTGGCAAAGCCATCGTCAGCGCTCTGCTGGACCACGCCACTGCTACGGGTTTCACCCAAATGCTCGCCATCATCGGTGATTCCGAAAATACCGGCTCCATCGGCCTGCACGCCAGCCTCGGCTTCACCCATGTCGGCATCATGCGTAAGGTTGGCTATAAATTTGACAGGTGGCTGGATGTGGTAACGATGCAAAAGGCCCTGAAGTAACGCATCAAACGGCTAGTTACGATTCCAGCATCCGCCGCAGCAGTTCCACATCTTCCGCAAACGCCGCATCGGTCCCCATCAGCGCCGTGACGCGCGAGACGGCGTGCATGACCGTGGTATGATCACGGTCGCCGAAGTTGCGGCCAATGTCGGGCAGGGACTTACTGGTGAGCTGTTTGGCGAGGTACATTGCCACCTGCCGGGGCCGGGCAATGTTGCGAGAGCGCCGGGCCGATGACATTTCAGAGATTTTGATATTCCAATGCTCCGCGACTTTTTTCTGAATTTCCTGAATGGTCACCCGCCGGTCGAAGGCTTTTAGCACATCGTGCAGCACCTCATGTGCAGTCTCGAGCGTGATCTGCCGGTCGAACAGGTTAGCGTGCGCCACCAACCGGTTCAACGCCCCTTCAAGCTCACGGACGTTGGAGGTAATTTTGTGTGCCAGGAATTCCATCACCTTGGCCGGCACGTCCACCCCGGCGCGAATCGCTTTGGCTTCCAAAATTGAAATACGCAATTCAAACGTGGTGGCATGCAAATCCGCCACCATGCCGCAACCGAGCCTGGTACGCAGACGGTCTTCCAGGCCTGAAAGGTCAGACGGCGATTTGTCAGCCGAAATGACAATTTGTTTGCCCGCATCCACCAGTGCGTTGAAGGTGTGGAAAAACTCTTCCTGGGTGTTGTCTTTACCGATCAGGAATTGCAGATCATCGATCATCAACACATCGACGCTGCGTAACTCGTTCTTGAATTCCAGCGTGGACTGGTTGCGCAGCGCATTGATGAAGCGATACATGAATTTTTCGGCTGACATATAAGCCACCGAAACTGGTTTGCCCTGTGCCAGCCCCTGTGCCGACCCCTGCATCGGCGCATTTGAGAGTTCCCATGCAATTGCATGCATCAAATGGGTTTTACCCAAGCCTACGCCGCCGTACAGAAACAGCGGGTTGAACCCTTGGGTGGCCGGTGCTTCGGCCACACGCCGCGCGCAGGCATAGGCAAATTCATTAGGCTTGCCCACCACAAAAGTATCGAACGTAAAACGTTGGTCCAGAGGTGCAATCACATCGGCCCGCGCTTCGGGGCGAGCTGGTGCCACCGGGTTAGAGGTTGGTTCGGCCAGATTGGGTGCGGTGCCACGTGCTGGTTGCGTGCGGATATCCACGCGCCGGATGCTGGCATTTTCGGTTTGCCAGATCGAGGTTATCAGTGCGCCATATTCCTTGCTTACCCAGTCGCGCAAAAACCGCGTCGGCAGCATCAGGGTCAGTTCATCGCCATCCTGCCCCGCCAACGAAACTTGCTTCAGCCAGGTACGGTATTCAACATCTCCCACTTCCTGTTGTAGCTTGGCACGAACGCTGGCCCATTGATTTGTTAGCAGGTTTTCCCGCCCGAATTCGCGCTCGGATTGGCCCATTGTATCGCTTACCCTTGCTGAACCAATTTCAAAATTCATACTCAAACCCGCTCCAGCTTTGACAAATGCGGGGAGGAATCCACGAAAATACGACAAGCCATTGAAAATGCTTGTAATTCCCAGAAATCCCTGACGCCCAGACAGTGTCGTTAGCCGGAGATAGTAGGGTAAGTTATCCCCAAGACGCAAGCACTCAATGGTTATAATTTCTCATCCAACTCATTGATATCCAGCGAATAAGCAGCAGAATCAGAGGGATTTACGTCAAATAAAATTCGAGTCGCTGGAGAATCAGCATTCGCAAAAATTCCATAGAAAAAGGCGCAGGTTCTCCCCTCAATCGAGGAAAAACCTACGCCTTTTGAAAAGCGATGCCGGGGCGTGGCTTAGGCGGCGTGAATGGCTTTCACGCTAGCCGAAAGACGTGAAAGTTTGCGCGAAACCGTATTGGCTTTCAGCACACCCTTGGTCACAGCGCGCTGCAACTCAGGTTGGCCAGCTTTGAAAGCAGCGGTTGCAGCTTCCTTGTTGCCGCTCGCCACGGCTTCCTCGATCTTGCGGATCGCACCATGGACGCGTGACTTGCGTGCCTTGTTGCGCGCCGTACGCTTAATGGTCTGCCGGATGCGCTTCTGCGCTGATGCAATATTTGCCATGAGTTCCGCCGAAAAAAGACTGTTTAATGAAAGCCGGGGTCTAGACTTGGCGACGCGCCCCGTCAAGTGTCGCCACCGTAATCGTCCAGCCCTGAGTGTCTGGCATGCAAAATAGCGGCTGTGCGTTAGGTGTCAGCCCCTCGAGGCTGAGCCCCAGCAAGCCCCTTAGCGCCCGGAACACCCCGCCATGTGAAACAATCAATATCGGGCCGGGCAGGGCCAGCAGCCGGGTCATAACGGCGCGTACCCTCTCGGTAATCTCAGCAAAGCTTTCAGCACCCTCAGGAGTGTAAGTTCCGGCCATCCAATCGGCGAACCAGGGACTCAGCTGTTTGCCTTCCATCCCGCCGAAGATCACCTCCCGCAGCGCCGCATCATAAACCACCGGCAAATGCAGGGATTCGTTTAAAATTTCGCTGGTCTCGCGGGTACGAATCATCGGCGAAGTGTAAATCCCCACAATCCCGCGGCCCACCAACAAAGGTGCCGCTGCCTCAGCCTGGGCCCGGCCCTTATCATTCAACGAGATATCAAGCGCCCCCTGGCTTAGCCCCTTGGCGTTATAATCGGTCTCGCCATGGCGCAGAAACCAAAACGGCACGCGCGGCAACGTCACTCAGTGCAGCCCTTCGGCGGTCAGCATCCGGGCGACGGCAGGGCGAGCCAGCAACCGGTCCAGGTAGGTCTGCAACGCCGGGCTGAGCGGGATGCTCGCCCGCCGGGACGCCCAGTAGACAATATAGAAAAACCCGCAATCGGCGATCGAATATTGCCCGAGCAGATAATCCTTCTCGCCCAGCACTGGCTCCAAAAACTGCAGTCCCTGGATCACCATGTTGCGGCCCGTTTCTGCTACTTTAGGTTCATCAGTCGGGTTCGGCGTAAACGAGGCGGTACGAAATATCCGGGTATAGCCGCGCATATGCACGGTGGCGGTAATATATTCGAGCAACTCCAGCACCCGCGTCTCGCCCTCAATATCAGTGGGCAGCAGGTTCGTCTGCGGGTTGGTTTTCGCCAGATACCAGGCAATCGCCGGCAATTCAGTGAGCACCGAGCCATCGTCGCGCATCAGCGCCGGAACCTTGGACTTCGGATTCACCGCCAGATATTCCGGCTTGTATTGTGCCGCTTGGGCGAAGTTCACCAGCGCCAGATCATACGGTTTGCCGATTTCCTCAAGTATAATATGGATCGCCATCGAACATGCGTTTGGCGAGTAGAACAGCTTCATGGTCGCTCTCCTTGGTAATTCAGTCGAACAATGAACTTACCGAACTCTCATCAGAAATGCGGCGCATCGCTTCCGCCAGCAAAGGGGCAATACTGTGCTGACGAACATTATGCGCCAAACGCACCGCCTCTGTGGCTGCTATCGAATCTGTAATGGTCAGCATCTCGATTGGTGAGCCTGCGATCCGTGCCACGGCACCACCTGAGAGTACGCCGTGCGTCACGTAAACACTGGCCGAGCGCGCCCCATTTTTCAACAACGCTTCAGCCGCATTGCACAAGGTGCCACCGGAATCCACAATATCGTCAATCAGAATACAATCGCGCCCCTCAACTTCACCAATAATGTTCATTACCTCAGAAACACCTGCTTTCTCACGGCGTTTATCAATAATAGCAAGATCACAATTCAGCCGCCGCGCCATAATCCGCGCCCGTAGCACGCCGCCCACATCCGGGCTCACAATCATCGGCTCACGATTGGCAAATCGTTCCTGCACATCGCGTGAAAACAACGGGGCGGCGTATAGATTATCCACCGGAATATCGAAAAACCCCTGAATCTGCCCGGCGTGCAAATCCATCGTCAGCACCCGGTTGGCACCGGCTTCGGTGATCAAATTTGCCACCAGCTTGGCCGAAATCGGCGTGCGCGGTCCTGATTTGCGGTCCTGTCTGGCATAGCCAAAATACGGGATCACCGCGGTAATCCGCCGCGCGGAGCCGCGCCGCAGCGCATCCAGCGTGATGAGCAGCTCCATTAAATTGTCATTTGCCGGATACGAGGTGGATTGTATGACAAACACATCCTCGCCCCGGACATTTTCATGGATCTCCACGAAAATCTCCATATCCGCGAACCGCCGTACCGACGCTTTGGTCAACGGCAGGTTCAGCGCGGCGGCGACAGCCTCGGCCAGAGGGCGGTTGCTGTTGCAGGCGACAATTTTCATGATTGGCTTTCCGGGTTGGACCAAAAGGCGGGAAGGTGAGGGCGGGCTGGTCTTAGCAACGTGACAATAGCATGTCTATCAATCGCTCAGCGCGCGGGAGCGTTCCGTTGCCGCCGTAATTGCCTTTGCAAAGGATTTTGGCCAGGCGTTGTCATCGCGCAACACCGCCAGCGCCTGTTCGGTCGTCCCGCCAGGCGAGGTTACCGCAATCCGGAGTGCTGCCGCATCCTCGGTGCTGGCAGCCAGCAAGGCGCCTGAGCCAATCACCGTCTGGCGCGCCATCGCCCGGGCCATTGCAGGCGGAATCCCCTGGGCAAGTGCCGCCTGCTCCATCAACTCTGTCAGCAAAAACACATAAGCCGGGCCGCCGCCTGAAATCGCCGTCACCGGGTCCAACAGTGCCTCATCGTCCGTCCAGGCTATCTGCCCAATTGCCGATAACAGCCGCTCGCCCAGCTTGCGCTGAGACGCCGAAACATGTGACCCCGCCACCGCCACCGTGAAGCCCTGCCGCACTGCCGCCGGCGTGTTTGGCATCGCACGGATGATCGACGCCTTGGTGCCGAGCATATGCTCAACCGCCCGCATCGTTTTGCCAGCCATAATTGAGATAAACACCGCCCGCCCGGCAAACCGCCCGTAAGCCGGCAATGCCTCTGCCGCCATCTGCGGTTTTACTGCCAATACCACCGCCTCTGGGGTAAATCCCGCCGGA
>JAQNCT010000091.1 GCA_029077825.1 Acidocella sp.
ACAGAGGTTGGCGGTGAAATTCTCACCATTGAAAGCGTGCTCCTGCCCGGCAAAGGTGCCATCAAATACCCCGGTAAGCTGGGTGATGTGATGCAGGAAAGCGTGCAGGCGGCTTATTCATACATCCGCTCGCGGTCTGTACAGTTCGGCATCAAGCCACCATTTTTTGATAAGCGTGACATTCACATCCACGTGCCAGAAGGGGCCACGCCTAAAGATGGCCCTTCCGCCGGCATTGCCATGGCCACCACAATTGTAAGTGCTATCACCAACATCCCGATTCGCCGGGACATCGCCATGACCGGTGAAATAACCTTGCGCGGGCGCGTTCTGCCCATTGGGGGCCTGAAGGAAAAACTGCTGGCAGCCATGCGGGCCGGCATTACAACCGTGGTCATCCCTAAGGATAACGAGAAAGACCTGGTTGAAATTCCTGAGAACGTGAAAAAAGGCTTGAAAATCATCCCCGTATCGCACGTGGATGAGGTGATAGACCTTGCCCTTTCCGCCAAGCCGGAGCCCATCATCTGGGAAGAAAAACCAGACGATGTAGCCGCCGTCACCGCTGATGGGCGGGCTGCTTTACTGCCGCATTAGCACAAAATCGGCGTAAGCTGGCTTGTTCTGCTGACGTTTTTTCCAGCCAAGTTCATTGGTTTATGTTGGCGCTCTCGCGTCAACCTAAACCAATCTTACTCTAAAGAGGCACAGCGTTAAACCTGACCGCATTGCGGCTCGGTTTAACGCAACTCTCCGCCGCCTGCTTTCAAGCCGGGCTGGTGAAAGCCCATTGATTAGGCTAATTTGGTCAAATCCGCTGACTTGCGAAGATTGCCTGGGCTGCGTGCCTTGTTTGCGCTAGCCATTTTAGCTATGCGAACGTGCGATTAGTTTGGTTGATGACAACAGGGAGACTGATGATGAACAAAATGGACTTGATTGCCGCAGTTGCGGAAAAGACGGAAATTTCCAAAGCCAAGGCTACAGAAGTGGTTGACGCCGTGTTCGGCGCCATCGAAGACTCTCTGAAGCAGAAAGTTGAAGTCCGGCTGGTTGGTTTCGGCACCTTCGCAACGGTAGACCGTGAAGCCTCCAAAGGCCGCAACCCCCGCACTGGCGATGAAATTGACATCCCCGCTTCCACCGCTGTCCGCTTCAAGGCTGGCAAGACGTTGAAAGACGCTGTCAACTAATCAAGCAAGGGCGTATCACTTGGTCTGAATCGAGGGGCTGGCGTGCCAGCCTTTTGATTTCATTGGTTTTTAAGGGCGATTAGCTCAGCGGTAGAGCATCTCGTTTACACCGAGAGGGTCGGCGGTTCAAACCCGTCATCGCCTATACCGAAAAGATTTTCCCCGGCTTGACGGTACGGTCCGGGGGCACTAAACCGCCATCACATTGTAATGCGGGTGTAGCTCAGTTGGTTAGAGCGTCGGCCTGTCACGCCGAAGGTCGCGGGTTCGAGCCCCGTCACTCGCGCCACGTGTTGCAAATTCTATGATGGCTTAAACTGGCCTTGACCTTGTCTTGTTGCGGTGCGACAGGAGGAATTGTTCGGTTTATGCCGTTAAGCGGTCAGGATCAGGAGACAAGCGTTGCAGCCCGTTCTCACGCAATATTTTCCCATCCTGGTGTTCGTGGCCATCGCCGGTTTCATCGGCCTCGCTTTGGTGGTTGGCTCCATTTTCGCAGCCCACCAAAAACCTTACCCCGCAAAATTATCCGCCTATGAATGCGGCTTTGAGGCGTTTGACGATGCCCGCCGTAAATTCGACGTGAGATTTTACCTGGTAGCCATTCTTTTCATTATTTTTGACGTTGAAGTGGCGTTTTTGTTTCCCTGGGCGGTAAGTCTGGCGCGGATCGGGTTGCTCGGCTTTTTCTCAATGCTGGCGTTCCTTGCGGTCCTGACAGTCGGCTTTATCTATGAGTGGAACAAAGGCGCCTTGGATTGGGAGTAAGGCCGTGAACACTGCCATAGAATCTTCTTCAGTTGTCTGGAACCGCGATCAGTTGCCCCCCGGAGATGCCCAGGATGCGGTCATCAAGGGCATTACAGGGGAAATCGCCGGAAAAGGCTTCGTGGTCGCCAATCTGGATAAAATGGTCAACTGGGCGCGCACCGGCAGCCTCTGGCCCATGACCTTCGGGCTTGCCTGTTGTGCTGTGGAAATGATCCACGCCTACATGCCCCGCTACGACCTGGACCGTTTCGGCATTATCCCGCGCGCCAGCCCCCGCCAGAGCGATGTGATGATTGTGGCCGGCACCCTTACCAATAAAATGGCCCCCGCCCTGCGCAAGGTATATGACCAGATGCCAGAGCCGCGCTGGGTTATTTCAATGGGCAGCTGCGCCAATGGCGGCGGCTATTACCATTATTCGTACTCAGTGGTGCGTGGATGCGACCGTGTGGTCCCGGTTGATATTTACGTCCCCGGCTGCCCCCCCACGGCTGAGGCTTTGGTGTACGGCATCATGCAGCTCCAGAAAAAAATCCGCCGCACAGGAACCATTCTCCGTGGTTGATGAAACAGCCCCCCCGGCTGAAGCCGCATCTGCTGCAGCCGCACCGGTTGATTCTGGCTTGCAGGCCGTCTCCGCCTTGCAGGGCGTAAGCACTGCTTTTCGTGAGCACGGCGCCCTTGTGGCCCATGTGCGGGCTGAATCCCTTCTCGCCCTCTGCCAAACCCTGCGGGATGACAATTCATTCGCCTTCGCCCAGGTTATGGATATTTGCGGGGTGGACTGGCCAGAGCGCCCGCAGCGTTTTGAAGTTGTGTATAACCTGCTCTCAGTCACGCGTAATGAACGCCTGCGCCTGCTGGTGGCGCTGCCTGAACATACGCCCTTGCCGTCAGTTTCCGGCCTGTGGCCCAGTGCCACCTGGTGGGAGCGCGAAATATGGGACCTGTTTGGCATCAGCTTTGAGGGCCTGGCGGATCATCGCCGCATCGTGTCTGATTACGGTTTTGAAGGCCACCCGCTGCGCAAGGATTTTCCGCTCACCGGCTATCTGGAAGTCCGCTACGATGATGAGCGCAAGGCCGTGGTTTATGAAAAGGTCAAGCTCACGCAGGAATTCCGCAATTTTGACTTTCTCTCCCCCTGGGAAGCAATGACCACGCTACCCGGCGATGAAAAGGCCAGAGGCTAACATGACCCAACAAACCGCCACGGTCACAAAAACTGTTGAAATTGACAGCCACACCATAAATTTTGGCCCGCAGCATCCGGCCGCGCACGGCGTGTTGCGCCTTATCCTGGAAATGGACGGCGAAGTTGTCACCCGCGCGGACCCGCATATCGGCCTGCTTCATCGCGGCACTGAAAAACTCATCGAATATAAAAGCTACATGCAGGCGGTCCCGTATTTTGACCGGCTGGACTATGTCTCCCCCATGGCGTGCGAACATGCCTTCGCGCTCGCCACTGAAAAACTGCTGGGCATCACAGCACCTGATCGCGCGCAGTGGATTCGCGTTATTTTTGCTGAACTCACCCGCGTGCTCAACCACCTGCTCAGCGTCTCCAGCTTCGCACTAGATTGCGGCGCCCTCACCCCCGGCCTGTGGGGCTATGAGGAGCGTGAAAAACTGCTGGAATTTCATGAAGCCGCTTCAGGTGCGCGCTTTCATTCCAATTATTTCCGCCCCGGCGGCATCTCCAAAGACCTGCCCTCAGGGCTGGAGGCAGACATCGCACAATGGTGCGAAGGGTTCCCCAAATTCATCGACAACGTTGAAAACCTGCTCACCGGCAACCGCATCTGGAAGCAGCGCGTGGTGGATATCGGCGTTATCAACGCTGCTGATGCGCTGGCCTGGGGTTTTTCCGGCCCCAACCTGCGCGCCTCCGGCGTTGCCTGGGACCTGCGCCGTGCCCAGCCCTATGATAAATACGCAGAAGTTGAATTCGACATTCCCGTAGGCCAGCACGGTGACTGCTACGACCGCTACCTTGTGCGGATGGCCGAAATGCGCGAGAGTGTAAAAATCATCAAGCAGGCGCTGGCAAAAATAAAACCCGGCCCCATCAAGGTGGAAGACCCCAAATTCTCCCCACCCCGCCGGGCAGACATGAAGCACTCCATGGAAGCGCTCATCCATCACTTCAAGCTGTACACTGAAGGCTACCACGTGCCGGCCGGCGCCACGTACACCGTGGTGGAAGCGCCAAAGGGTGAATTTGGTGTCTACCTCGTGGCAGATGGCAGCAACCGGCCCTACCGCTGTAAAATCCGCGCCACGGGCTTTTCCCATCTACAG
>JAQNCT010000092.1 GCA_029077825.1 Acidocella sp.
CCGCTTCAACCCTGAAACCCAACGCAGCGGCGAAAGCCTGCAGGCGCTGAACTTCCATCCCGCTTCTGAACTTTCGTTCGATGAAGCCTCCATCCAGCGTTTCCGCACCGGCTGGCGCGAATTATTCGGCCCCAAAGCGGTTGATGACCCGCTATACGAATCCGTCACCGGCGGGCGCCGCCACCCCGGCATTGAACATTACGCCCCCCTTTTCGCCCCCGCCATGGAGACAATTTTTGATTATCTCCCAACCGCCGCCCTCAGCTTTGATTCTCAGTTTGAAGGTGCCGTTGCGGCCCGGCTGGAGCTGATCTCAGACCATTACGCAGAACGCCGCGGCCCCGCCCGCGCTGGTGAACAACCATACCGCCCCATTCCCCCCGCCATGCTGTACCTTGATGAGCAAGCCTGGTCTGAGGTGCTGGCCCGTGGCCCTTGCTTTGCCTTCACCCCCTTCTCCCGGCCCGATAACGCCCAAGGCATTGATATTGGTGGCCGCCCCGGCCCCATTTTAGCCGGCCAAAAGCTTGCCGCCTTTGAAGGCTTCGCTGAACTGCGCACCCGCTGGGCGGCTTCGGGGCGCACCATCATCATCGCCGCCTGGAGTGCCGGCTCGCGTGAGCGTCTGGCCCTGATGCTGCGTGAACACGGCCAGCGTGACGCTCGCAACATTGAAAACGCAGATGCCGCGCGCGCCCTGCCCAAAGGCACAATCGGCCTGGCCATACTTGGCATTGAACGCGGCTTCATCACTGACACACTGGCCGTGGTGGCTGAGCAGGACCTGCTGGGCAGCCGCATTGCCCGCCCGCCAAAGCGCCGCAAACGGGCAGACCAGTTCATTGCAGACGCCACTGAAATCGCCGAAGGCGACCTTGTGGTTCACCAGGATCACGGCATCGGCCGCTATGCCGGGCTGGAGGCGGTGGTCGTCAACGGTGCCGCGCATGATTGTTTGAAACTGCTATATGACGGCGGTGACAAATTATTCCTGCCGGTTGAAAACATCGACCTGCTTTCACGATTCGGCCAGGAAGGCGACGGGGTAAGCCTTGATAAACTCGGCAGCTCCTCCTGGCAGGCCCGCAAAGCCAAAGCCAAAAACCGCATCCAGGACATAGCAGCCGGCCTCATTCGCCTCGCAGCTGAACGCCAGATGCGCGAAGCCCCGCTGCTCACCGCTGATGATGGCGCCTTCGCTGAATTTTGTGCGCGCTTTCCTTACGCTGAAACCGAGGACCAGGCCCGCGCCATCGCGGATGTGCTGGAGGATTTCGCCGCCGGCAAACCAATGGACCGGCTGGTCTGCGGCGATGTCGGGTTCGGCAAAACCGAGGTCGCCTTGCGCGCCGCTTTCGTGGCCGCCATCGCAGGCACCCAAGTTGCGGTGGTGGTGCCCACCACCTTGCTGGCCCGCCAGCATTTCCGGGTATTTTCCACCCGCTTTGAGGGGCTGCCCGTGCGGGTGGCACAACTCTCGCGCATGGTCACGCCCAAGGAAGCCGCCTTGGTGCGCGCCGGCCTTGCGGATGGCTCCATCAGCATTGTCATCGGCACACACGCCATCATGGCAAAATCAGTCACCTTCTCTGATCTCGGCCTGTTGATTGTGGATGAGGAACAGCATTTCGGCGTTGCCCATAAGGAACGCCTCAAACAGCTGAAAGCTGATGTGCATGTCCTCACCCTCACCGCAACGCCCATTCCCCGCACGCTGCAACTCGCACTCACCGGGGTGCGGGATCTGTCTCTCATCACCACCCCGCCGGTGGACCGTCTGGCCGTGCGCACCTTCATCATGCCGTTTGACAGCCTGATTATTAAGGAAGCCATCGCGCGCGAGCGTTTTCGCGGCGGGCAGATTTTCTGCGTGGTCCCAAGGCTGGATGACCTGGAACCCATGGCCGCCCGCCTGCGGGAAATCGCACCGGAAATCCGTACAATCATGGCGCACGGGCGGCTCGCCCCCACTGAGCTTGAACGCGTAATGACCGAGTTTGGAGAAGGCAAATTTGACATTCTGCTCGCCACCAACATCGTGGAAAGCGGTCTGGATATGCCGGCGGTCAACACGCTTATCATCTACCGGGCAGACATGTTCGGCCTCGCCGGGCTTTACCAGCTGCGCGGGCGCGTGGGGCGCGGCAAGCAGCGTGGCTATGCGTACCTCACCTGGCCAGCGCACCACCGGCTTTCAGCCGCGGCTGAAAAACGCCTGGAAGTTATGCAAACGCTGGATACTCTGGGTGCCGGCTTCACGCTCGCCTCGCACGACCTTGATATACGTGGTGCTGGCAACCTGCTGGGGGATGAACAATCAGGCCATATCCGCGAAGTCGGGATAGAGCTTTACCAGCAAATGCTGGAAGACGCCGTCAACGCCATTCGCGCTGAAGGCAACGCCAAAAAAGCGGTTGAGCGTGACTGGACACCCAACATAAATCTTGGCCTGCCCGTTCTCATCCCTGATAATTACGTCTCAGACCTGCCAGTCCGCCTTGGGTTGTACCGCCGCATCAGCGCGCTGCCCGGAGATGCAGAAAGCGAAGCCCTGGCCGCCGAGCTGGTGGACCGTTTCGGCAAACTCCCGGCCGAGGTTGAAAACCTGCTTGAAACTGTTGCCCTAAAACGCGCCTGCCGCGAGGCAGGCGTGGAAAAACTAGATGCAGGGCCCAAAGGCATGGTCATCAGCTTCCGCAAAAACGAGTTTAATAATCCAGGCGGGCTGATCTCATGGATCGCAACACGCGGCGGCACCATCAAAATCCGCCCGGACCATAAACTCGTCATCGCCCGGGATATGGAAGTCAACGCCCGTGCGGGCATTGCACGAGATGTCCTCATCAACCTCACACGCCTTGCCAACCTGCAAGACGCTGCTTGAATTTTTCAAAACTCTCCCGCCCGCGGTCAAGTGCGTGCGATTATAAAACCGCTTTCCAGTAATAATAGGCGCAGCTCACGGGTGCTGGCACATTCGGGTGCTGCTGCGCCATCATCTGTGTTGCCACATCTCCTGAGGTGGTGGATTTCCCCAAACTGCTAATAGCATCATGGATAAGCCCGTTATTGCCACCCGCTATCTGGCTGGCAGCCTGGTTCACGCTGTGCGCGGCATAGGCCTGGCACACATTCACGGTGCCACCACTCATCATGGGCACGCCAAAAAACAACAAAATCGCGGCAACACCAGCGGCAATTACGGCTTTCATGGCAGCTCTCCTCGGTTAAATGTCATGCAGCGGGGCATCGTCAAAAATCAGTACAACGCCCGTTCTTTTCCCAGTCACCATAGCGTGTTGGCTCAGGGCCTTTTTGTCCGCCAATTTCTTTGGCAAGTGCAGCTTGCGGCACGGCTCCGGCGGCCACGCCTGCAACCTCTGGCTTTAATTCTGCATTATCCTTGCCGGGTTTTGCTTCATCGCTCATCATCATCACACCTTGGCATCTTAATTGGTCTTAACTGGTAAGTTCAGCGTCACATCGCAAATAATCTGTTGTTAATAAAAGCGCTCAGCTTTTAATTTCAACCACACCGCGTTACTGGCCCGCCTGTCCTTGCGCCTGTGCCACGCGATGCTCAGCCAAGCCGCGCCACGGCGCATCGGGTGGCGCATTCACCAATGATTGTTTGAACAGCGCCAATGCCTCAGGCGTAATCTGCCCGGCCTGTTCAGCCAGCGCCTCAGCCAGATAAGTCTGCCCCTCGCTGGCCTGCACTGAATTAGGGTCCAGCGTGGCCAGCTTGGCGCGCAGCTGCGCAATAATGCCCACAATCTGCGCTTGTGCCTGCTGCTGTTTAGCCAGCCATTGCGTATGCGGCTCAGATGGCACATTCGGCGTGCTGCCCGGCAAATAAAGCATAAACGCCATCACGGGCACCAGCACCGCCGTGCAGGCCAGCAGCCATTTCGCATTGCCGTCAGTGGCGGGGTCATGCAGCGCATCGGCGGCCAGCAACCGGCGTTCAACTTCAAGCCTGGCACCTTCATAATCAGCCGCACCAATGCGCGCCTGCGCCACATCGCGCGCCAACTCTTCGAGCTGTGCCTTGTGCAGCTGCACCGCCATCTCGCGGCGGTTTTTTATACCCCCCCGCCGTAACAGCACAAAAAGCAGCG
>JAQNCT010000034.1 GCA_029077825.1 Acidocella sp.
CCTTTTGCAATACCGGCCATCTCGCTTCCGGCGATTGGTTCGTGCTGCATGAGGTTTTGAACGTCAAAACCGTGGCACTCTACGACGGTTCAATGGCTGACTGGGCAAAAGACCCAGCTCATCCAGTCGTAGCCGGCAACTCAGCATTCTAAGGTCCAGCCATGGCCGCCGCAGCTTTAGCCCAGCCGTCTTCGACTTTGGACGTGAACTACATCGTAACGCAGGTAGCTGCGTGGGCTGCGGTGGGGCAAAGCGCGCCGTCGCGCCTGCTGGGCGGTGCCCAGGGTTTTGTTGAATGGGCGCACTATCCCCAGCCGGATTCAGTTGATCCGCAATCCGGCTGGCGGTTTTACTATCATGCTCATCCGCCAGAACAACGGATGGAGTCCGAGCATGGGCATTTTCACGTTTTTATTCCGGCACCTGATGAGCAATTTTCACACCTCATCGGCATCTCGGTCAGCAACCGGGGTTTCCCTATCCGGCTGTTCACCACCAACCGCTGGGTAACCGGCGAGCTGTGGCAACCCGCTGAAAAGCTCGAAGATTTTCTTGAAAATCCAGAGCTTACGCACGCGCCGCCGCAAGATGTCGCAAAATGGCTGGAACAAATCATCGTTTTGTTCAAACCCGAAATCCGGAACCTGATCCGCGCCCGCGATGCCCGCATGGCGCGGGCTGGACCTCATAAACTCGACGATCACCGGCTGCGGATGCCTTCGCAATTGCGAATTAATCTCATGCGGAAATTGAGCCGGTCAGATCTTGTTTTGTAACGAAGTCGCGTTTCGTTGATCTAAATCAATGTCGCAATCGGCAACCTTTCGCACAATACAATCCTCAAATGGTCGCCGAGCGATTCTTGACTGCCCGATGCGGCCTACAACAGTGGCCTACAATTAAGGAGAGCCAGGGTGACGCTAAATACACAGACATTCTACGAGCTGATGCGGGCGCAAGGCACCAGCCGCCGCTCGTTTCTGAAATTCTGTAGCCTGACCGCAGCGGCCCTTGGGCTGGAGCCTGCGTATGCCAATTCCATTGCGTACGCGATGGAAACCAAGCCACGGCTGCCAGTGCTATGGATGCATGGATTGGAATGTACTTGCTGCTCGGAATCCTTTATCCGGTCTGGCAATCCGCTCTCGAGTGATGTGATCTTGAAAATGATCTCGCTCGATTATGACGATACTTTGATGGCCGCTGCCGGTGAGCAGGCCGAGGCCATTCTTGATGAAATTCCGAAAAAATATCCAGGCGAATATATCCTGGCCGTGGAAGGCAATCCACCATTGAACGAAGATGGCATGTATTGCATCGTCGGCGGTCAGCCATTTGTCGAAAAACTAAAGGCCGTGGCCGCGAACGCCAAGGCGGTGATCGCCTGGGGGGCTTGCGCCTCCTGGGGTTGTGTCCAAGCGGCACGCCCTAATCCGACAAACGCAGTGCCGATTGATAAGGTGATTACCGACAAGCCAATCATCAAAGTGCCGGGCTGCCCGCCGATCGCTGAGGTGATGACGGGCGTGATCAGCTATATCCTCACCTTCAACAAACTACCTGAACTTGATAGCCGGGGCCGTCCGGTGATGTTCTATGGCCAGCGCATTCACGACAAATGCTATCGCCGTCCGCATTTCGATGCTGGCGAGTTCGTACAATCCTGGGATGATGAAGGTGCCCGGGCCGGCTACTGCCTGTATAAAATGGGCTGCAAAGGGCCTACCACCTACAACGCCTGCTCGACCATCCGCTGGAATGGTGGTGTGTCGTTCCCGATTCAGGCGGGCCATGGTTGCATCGGCTGCTCGGAAGATAATTTCTGGGACAACGGGCCGTTCTACAAACGCCTCTCATATGTTGGCGCAGGGCTTGGCGTTGAGGCCACAGCGGATGAAATTGGCCTTATTGGTGCGGCCGCCGCTGGTGCGGGTGTTGCCGTCCATGCGGGCTTAAGTGCTGTCAAACAATATAACCGCAAAAAACCTGAACCGCCGGTCGCGCCGAAGGGAGACCAATCATGAATTTTGTCACACCGAACGGCTTTAACTTGGACGACAGTGGCCGCCGCATGGTGGTCGATCCGGTCACCCGTATCGAAGGCCATATGCGCTGCGAAGTTAACCTTGATTCCAACAACGTCATCCGCAACGCGGTGTCCTCGGGTACCATGTGGCGCGGGCTGGAAATTATTCTCAAAGGCCGTGACCCGCGTGATGCCTGGGCGTTCTGTGAGCGCATTTGCGGCGTCTGCACGGGTACCCACGCGCTGGCTTCGGTGCGCACCGTTGAAAACGCTTTGGGCATCAAAATCCCAAATAACGCCAACATCATCCGTAACCTGATGCAGGCAACGCTATATGCACACGACCATCTTGTGCATTTCTACCATCTACACGCGCTTGATTGGGTGGATGTGGTCAGTGCGCTGAAGGCCGACCCGAAAGCCACCAGTGCGCTGGCCCAAAGCATCTCGCCTTGGCCCAATTCTTCACCGGGCTATTTCACGGATGTACAGGCCAAGCTGCAACGCTTTGTCGCCTCCGGCCAGCTTGGGCCGTTCATGAACGGCTATTGGGGCAACCCGGCCTATTTGCTACCGCCGGAAGCCAATTTGATGGCGGTGGCGCATTATCTCGAAGCGCTGGATTTCCAACGCGAGATCGTGAAAATTCACACCGTGTTCGGCGGCAAGAATCCGCACCCGAACTGGCTGGTGGGCGGTATGGCTTGCGCGATCAATCTCGATGCACCGATGGCCGCTGGCGCACCGGTGAATATGGTGCAGTTGAATCTGGTCTCGGATATCATTGACCGCACCATTAAGTTTATCGATGAAGTCTATATCCCCGACCTCACCGCTATCGCCAGTTTTTATAAAGGCTGGGATTTCGGCGGCGGGCTGGCTGGCAAGAACATCCTCAGCTACGGCGAGTTCCCTAGCAAGGCCAATGATTATTCCAACAACAGCCTGCTGATGCCGCGCGGTGCCATCATCAATGGTAATCTCAACGAGATCCATGATGTTGACCTGACCGATCCTGATCAGGTGCAGGAGTTTGTCGATCACTCCTGGTACAGCTACCCCGATGAAGCCAAGGGCCTGCACCCGTGGTTAGGCATCACAGAGCCAAATTTTGTGCTTGGTGAAAAGACCATCGGGACTAAAACCAACATCAAGCAGCTTGATGAAAGTGCTAAGTACTCCTTTATCAAAGCCGCCCGCTGGCGTGGCATGGCGATGGAAGTGGGGCCGCTGTCGCGGTTCACCCTCGGCTACGCCAAGGGCATGGCCGAGTTTAAGGACCCGGTGGACAAATTACTCACCGACCTCAAGCTTCCCGTCGCAGCGTTGTTCACCACACTGGGCCGTACCGCTGCCCGCGGGCTCGAGGCTTCATGGGCTGCGCATCAGATGCGCAGCTTCTTCAACCAACTGATGGCCAACCTCGCCGCTGGCGATACGGCGACTGCCAATACCGACATGTGGGAGCCCTCAACTTGGCCTGCGGACGCCAAGGGCGTTGGTTTCGCCGAAGCGCCACGCGGGGCCCTGGGCCATTGGATTCACATCAAGGATACCAAGATCGAATTATATCAGGCGGTGGTGCCCACCACCTGGAACGGTTCGCCGCGTGACCCAGCAGGTGCCGTAGGTGCTTTCGAGGCGGCGTTGCTGAATACACCGCTGGCCGATGCCAACCAGCCGCTCGAAATTCTGCGCACGCTGCATAGTTTCGACCCCTGCCTGGCCTGTTCCACCCATGTCATCGCGCCGGATGGCGGCGAGTTGATCAGCGTGAAGGTCCGGTAGCCATGGACGCACAAGTAACGCCTCCCCCCGAAGTAACCGCACCGGTCTATGTCTATGAGCTGCCGGTGCGGCTCTGGCACTGGATTACCGCGCTCGCGATTACAATGCTTGCAATCACAGGTTTTTTGATTGGGAATCCAGCCTGGCCACTGATCACCGGCGAGCCGTATAACCATTACATCATGGGCGATATCCGGTTTATTCATTTCACGGCTGGCTACGTTCTGGCGATTGGAATGCTGGTGCGTATCTACTGGGCATTTGCCGGCAATACCTACGCGCGGGAAATTTTCATACCACATGTATGGAAACGTGAGTGGCGCAGCTCGTTTTTCCGCACCATCCGCTGGTATCTGCTGATCGAACCCGAAACCGCCAAGGAAGTTGGCCACAACCCGCTGGCACAATTGGCAATGTTTACCATGTTCTTGCTGGGGGTGTTGTTCCAAATCGTAACCGGCTTCGCGCTATATGGTGAAGGCACGGGGCCAGGCTCCTGGGCGAACATTGTGTTTTCAAGCTGGGTGATCCCTGCTTTCAGCAGCAGCCAGGATGTTCATACCTGGCATCATCTTGGCATGTGGTACTTGGTGATTTTCGTGATGATTCATGTTTATATGGCCATCCGCGAGGACATCATGTCGCGCCAGACCATCATCAGCACCATGATCAATGGCTGGCGTTTCTTTAAGGATAATCGTCCGTGACACAAATCATTATCCTCGGCGTCGGCAATATACTGTGGGCTGATGAAGGTTTTGGTGTGCGTGCGGTGGAAGCCCTGCACGCACGCTATGAGCTGCCCGGCAATGTCCGGCTGATCGATGGCGGCACACAGGGGCTAACCCTGTTGCCGATCATCGAAGATGCCGACGTATTGGTCATCCTCGATGCGGTGGATTACGGCCTGGAACCCGGCAGCTTGCATCTGGTGGACGATGACGCCGTGCCTTATTGCCTGACGGCGAAAAAAATGAGCCTGCACCAGACCAGCATGCTCGATGTGTTGGGCCTGGCCCGGCTGAATGGCCGCCTGCCCGAGCGGATGCGGCTGGTCGGTGTGCAACCGCTGAACCTGGAAAATTACGGCGCCAGCATGACCCCACCCGTAAAAGCGCAGATCGACGAGGCAGTTGCTGAAACAATCAAATTCCTCGCCGAATGCGGCGTCGAGGCAAGATTGCGTCAGCCCGATGAACATCCCGACCCGTTAGGCCCTTTGAGCGTCAGCCTCGAAGCCTATGAAGCCGGTTGCTTCGCATGACCTCCCCCCTCACCCTGGCCGTACAACGGTTGCTGGATCGTCCAGGCATTGTTCAACTGAGTAACGATACCGCGGATGCGCTGATTGCCGAAGGCGACAGCGTTTTGTTTTTCACCGGCAACGCCGTGCGCTACCCGGAAATCGACGATGTAGCGGTTATTCTGCCGGAATTACTGGCGGCGTTTGGCAACCGCTTCAAAGTCGGTGTCATCAACCCTGATACCGACCGCGCCGCCGCCAAACGTTTTAAGGTCGACATCCGCCCGAGCCTGGTGTTTTTTCGTGAAGGCAAGCAACTTGGCATCCTGGCGCGGGTGCGGGATTGGGCGATCTATCTTGATGAAATCAGCGCCTTATACGCCGCGCCCCAAACTATGATGGAGACCATTTAACATGCTGGGCATCCCCAACCCGCCGTCGGGCCTGCCGCTAGAGAACGGCCCGGACTATATGCCGCTACCGAAATCCATCACGGTTTATATTCCGCCGGTGCTGCCCGATGACCCCGCCATACGCGCCGCCGGGGCTGGCTGGCTGCCGCGCATCGCCGCCGCCTTGGAAACTTACCGCATCGGTGGTCCGGGCCTGTCACTCGACCTGAGCGATGTCACGCTCGACGAACGGCGCTTCCTTGATGAGTTGCTCCGCCCCGGCGAGGTAAGTGCGCTGGCGATGGGAGAGCCGCTGCTGCAAGTTGAGGAGACCGTTTTCACCGGCCTGTGGCGGATCCGCGGCGAAACCGAGGCCGGCCGCATTGATCAGCTTGAAGTGGCCGATATTCCTACAGTTTTGCGCACCCGCGCCAAAGCTGGCCCGTTGCCTTTACCGGCACCGGAGAGCATCCCGGATGATGTCATCAACGCGCCGCATATTCTGGCCGAACTGATCTCCCGCAGCGCCGAATTTGAAGCCACCGGCAAAACCCACATGATCAATCTCGATCTGGTACCGATGAGCGATACCGAACTCAGTTGGCTGGTCAGTACACTGGGTGAAGGCCCGGTGGTTATCATCTCGGCGGGCTATGGTTCGTGCCGTATTCGCAGCACCAATCTCGCCGGCACATGGTGGGTGCAGTATTCCAACGCCAGCGACGCGCTGATCCTCAATTCTCTTGAAATCGCCAGCATTCCGGCGGTGGCCTGCGCCGCTGCCGATGACATTGCTGATTCCGCTGACCGGCTGCGCAGCCTTGGGGGCGTGTATCAATGAGCCTGAGGGCAAAATTCGAATGCCGGATTTGCTGGACCATCTATGACCCGGCGATCGGCGACGATGTCGCGCAGATTCCCGCCGGCACATTATTCGACAATCTGCCGGCTGACTGGTGCTGTCCGGTCTGCGAAGCCCCGAAAGTGCAATTTCTGCTTATCGAGAGCAAACATGTCGATATCGACCCTATCGATGCATGAGATGGCACTCTGCGAAGGGCTGGTGCAATCGCTTGAAGAGCAGGCGCTGACGCAGGGATTTCATAAAATCTTCGCGGTCTGGCTGGAAATTGGCGCCCTGGCGACGGTGGAACCAGATGCCATGCTATTTAATTACGACATCGTGGCAAACGGCACGGTGGCGGCAGGCTCAAGACTTGAAATCATTACGGTCCCGGGCAAGGCTTGGTGTATGAGCTGCTCCACGCCAGTATCAATCTCACGGCATGGTGACGCCTGCCCGGCGTGCGGCAGTTACCAGTTGCAATTGCTCGATGGCGAGCAGATGCGGATTAAGCAGATAGAGGTGGCGTGATGTGTAGCATTTGCGGCTGCGGCGAGCATGAAACACTAGAACATGACCATCACGATGATCATCACCACCACGATCACGGTGCGCTGCACGCCCATGCTGCCGATCTGCCGGTGACGCGCATGGTGCAGATCGAACAAAACATCATGGCAAAAAACCAGCGCTATGCTGACGCCAACCGGCAGTTTTTTGCCGAGCGTAACTTGTTCGTGGTCAATCTGGTGTCCAGCCCCGGCTCGGGCAAAACCTCGCTGCTGGTAAAGACCGTCGAGGCGTTGAAAGCGCAAATGCCAGTGGCTGTGATCGAAGGCGATCAGCAAACCGGTCTGGATGCCGAGCGCATCAAAGCCACCGGCGTGCCGGCTTGGCAGATCAACACCGGCAAGGGCTGCCATCTGGATGCCCATGCGGTGGGTCACGCCATGGACCATCTGCCGGAGATTAAAAACGGCGTACTATTCATCGAAAATGTCGGCAATCTGGTCTGTCCCGCCGGGTTTGACCTTGGTGAAGCCCACAAGGTGGTGGTGCTCTCCACCACCGAGGGCGAGGACAAGCCGCTGAAATACCCGGACATGTTTCATGCGGCGGATTTGATGATTTTGAACAAATCCGACCTGCTGCCCTATGTCGATTTCAGTGTGTCCAAAGCCGAGACATACGCAAAACAGGTGCACCCCGGCATTACCAGCCTCACTCTATCAGCCCGCAGCGGCGAGGGACTGGAAGCCTGGTATGACTGGCTGCGTGCCGGCGTGGCCCGCGTTTCAGCCTGATCATTCGGCTTGGCGCGGTTACGTCAAGCCGAACATATCGCGCTCTACAATCAGCAGATCCGCGGTAGTGCGTCGGCCTCCAACTCCGGCAACAATCGTGCCCCGCCGATCGGGGTGAGCAACCGCACGCCGCGCGCATTGGCCTCCACCGTGCCGATGATCGCGGCATTGCGGCCCGCTTCCAATGCCTGCCACGCCGCCAGCGCAGCCGGAGCATCTTCAGGAGCCAACACCGCCACCACCCTGCCCTCACTGGCCAGATACAGCAGGTCAAACCCGAGGATTTCACACACCGACGCGCTCGCCGGGCTAACCGGAATGGCGGCCTCCTCCAGACTTACTCCATGACCAATAGCCTGCGCGATTTCATGCGCCACCGTCGCCAACCCGCCGCGCGTCGGGTCGCGCATGAAGCGTAAACCTGGAATATCCAGCAGCGCCTGGGTGAGCGACAATACCGGCGCCGCATCTGAGCGAACATCGCCGCGCAGCCCATAGGCTTGCCGCGCCAGCATCACCGCAATGCCATGGTCGCCTATCGTACCGCTGACCAGGATTTTATCACCCGGCTTGATCTGGCTCATGCCCAGTTTGCAGCCAGGCGGACGCACGCCAAGTCCGGTAAGGGCGAGATATAACCCGCCGCCCTGGCCGCGCGGCAGCACCTTGGTATCGCCCGCCACTACCCGCACAGCCGCCGCCTTGGCTGCCGCCCCCAGGCTTTGGACGATGCTGGCAAGCACCGCCATCTCCAGCCCTTCCTCGATGAAAGCCGCCAGCGTAACATAAACCGGCGTGGCACCCGCCACCGCCAGATCATTCACCACGCCGTCAATCGCCAGTGCGCCAATATCGCCACCAGGAAACTGCAAAGGCTGCACCGTGAAACCGTCGGTCGTCACCATCAATTCGCCGGGCGGCAGGCTGATGCAGACGGAGTCAGCTTCGGTATCAAGTGCTGGGTTACCAAGATGCGGGGCGAATAATTTGGTAATGAGCAGGCGCATCAGCCGTCCGCCATTGCCATGCGCCAGCGTCACCGTATCGCCTAAGTTTTCATCAAACGCGCTCATCACCGCTCCCTAAAAATTCTATCACCTGACCATAGCTCAACCCGGCATCGTTGCAGGGGATGGCATTGCCGAGGTGCGTGGTAAAACCATCCGCCTGCAACATCACCAGCAGAGATTCGGTCAGCAGCCGGTTTTGAAAAACCCCGCCCGCTAGCCCAACATCAGTCGTGCCATGGGTAATGCGGCTGGCCCGCGCGATATCGAGCGCGGTTTGCACCAGAGCGCCATGAAACCGCGCCGCCCGGCGGTCCGCGGGAAGGCTCGCATCCAATAAATGCGGCACCAGCCCGGCCCAATCAGCTTCCAGCACACCATCGCCATCAATTAAATCCAACCCTGGTGTGGGTTCCACCGCGCCGGCGCAAGCTTCCAGCAGCGCTGGGCCCTGGCCCCCATAACTGGCCATGCGGCATAATCCAAGCAGGGCTGCCGCGCCATCAAACAACCGCCCCACCGCTGAGGTTTCGTGGCAATTCAGCCCGCTGGCCCAAGCGGCCTCAGCCAAGCCGCCCGGCGGCAGCAATCCGGCGGGAGGCGGGCTGCCCGTTTGCCAGCACAACGCCGCCGCACTGCGCCAAGGTTCACGCGCCGCCGCGTCGCCACCTTGCAGTCGCAGCCGTTTAAACCGCGCCACCACCAGCCAATGGCCCGGCGTGCCTAATAGAGCCTCGCCACCCCATAAGGCGCCATCCGGCCCCAGCCCCACGCCGTCCCAGGTAAACACCAGCAGCGGGGTGCTGAGGCCAAACTCACCGGCCAGCGCCGCCGCATGGGCGTGATGATGCCAAATAGACTGCATCGGCAGATTTTGCCGCCGCGCCCATTGGCTGCTGCCATAGCCAGGATGCGCATCAACCAGCAACCGCGTGGCCTGCACCCCGTAAAGTGCCTGCAAATCCGCCGCCATGTGGGAAAATTGTGCCAGCGCGGCCGGGTTATCCAGCTCGCCCAGATGTGGAGAGATCACCAGCCGGTCGCCAAACCCCAGCGCGATGGTGGATTTCATATGCCCGCCCAACGCCATCACCGGCCGCGCCAACGGCCGAGGCAGCCGCAGTTCCAACGGACTTAGGCCCCGCGCCACCCGGATAGGACGCGCACTGCCGGCAATTTCACGCAGCACGCTATCATCCACGGCCCGCTCGATGGGCCGGTTATGATGCAAAAACCCATCGGCAATGCCAGCCAGTTCGCGTTCCGCCGCTACAGGGGCTGTGACCATCGGCGCGCCGGAGCGGTTGGCGGAGGTGGCCACCAGCGGCGCGCCGAATGCCTCCACCAGCAGATGATGCAACGGGCTATCGGCCAGCATCACCCCAATATCGGCAAGTCCCGGTGCCACCGCGCCTGATAGCGCCCCACCGGGGCGGCGCGGAACCAGGACAATCGGGCAAGCCGGGCTGCGCAGCCGCGCCAAAGCTTGCGCACTTAACGCAACATGGCGCAGCAAAATTTCTAGGTCGGCTGGAAACAGTAAGGCCAGCGGCTTATCAGGCCGTGGTTTGCGCGCCCGCAACGCCTGCACGGCGGAATCAGACGCCGCGTCACACAGCAAATGATAACCGCCCACCCCTTTCACGGCGATGATTTGGCCAGCCCGCAGCGCCGCCGTGCAAGCCGCCAGTGCCGCTTCCCGATGCTGCAAGACACCCGCACTGGTAAACCAGCAATGCGGCCCGCAATCCGGGCAGGCTACAGGTTCAGCATGGAAGCGGCGGTTACCAGGGTCGGCATACTCGGCGGCGCAGGACCGGCAGAGCACAAACCTCGCCATACTGGTGGTCGCGCGATCATACGGCAGCGCGTGGATGATGCTATAGCGCGGCCCGCATTGGGTACAATTGATGAACGGATAATTATAACGCCGGTCAGCCGGGTCCGCCAGCTCACGCAGGCAGTCTGCGCAGGGGGCCAAATCAGGCGGCAGACCGCTCATCACCCCGCCCGCTCCGATGCTCCCCAGAATGACGAACCCCTCAGGCGGTTGCTCATCCACCACCCGGCGCGACAACAATTCCGGCCGGGCAGCGGGCGGCGCTTCAGCCAGCAACCCGGCGCAAAACCGCACCAGCGCAATACTGCCGCCGGATACCAAAATTTCCACAATCCCGGCGCCATTTCGCACCCAGCCGTTCAGCCCATGTCCATGCGCCAGCCGGTAAACAAAGGGCCGGAACCCCACGCCTTGCACGACTCCACCCAGTTCAATCCGCCAAGCGGGCATCAGTATCAGGCCGCGCGCAGACCAGCTTGCCACCAAATATGGCAGGCGCCTTCATCAGATACCATGCATGGCCCTACCGGATGCATCGGCGTGCAAGCTTTGCCGTACAGGCGGCATTGCTCGGGTGTGAGCTTACCCAGCACCACGGCCGCGCAATCACAGCCTGGCGGCATCTCGCCGATCCGGCGGCGGGGCGCTGCCAGCACATCAAACCGCCGGCGCGCATCGTAACGCTGCCAGGCGCCGCGCAGGAAAAAGCCGGAGGCCGGAATGATCCCAATGCCGCGCCAGTTGGCGGGCCCTACCTCCATCACCTCAGCCAGCCAGCGCCGTGCTTTGGCATTACCATGGGGCTGCACCAACTCGGCATAGCAATTATCCAGAAATGGCTGGTTTTCCAGCTTCTGCCGCAGCACCGAATACAGCGCCGCCAGCAAACTAACCGCTGAGAATCCCGCCACCGCCACCGGCAAATGGTAAGTATCCGCCACAAACCGCCATTCCTCCGCCCCCATGACAGTGGCCACATGGCCCGGCGCAATCAGCGCATCCAGGGACGAATCCTTGTCCTGTAACAGCATATCCACCGCTGGCCAGGTCAACCGGGCGGCCAGCAGCACTGAGAGATTATCCGGCACCCCTTCTGCCAGCATTGCCGCCACCGGGGCACTGGTGGTCTCAAACCCCGCTACGAAAAACACCACCTGGCGTTCCGGATGATCCCGGGCGATCGCCACAGCTTCCTGCGGGCTGCTGATAGGCCGGACATCAGCCCCGGCGGCGCGCGCGCCAGCCAGGGTATTGATCTCGCCCTTCGTCGCGTTCATCGGCACCCGCAGCATATCGCCGAACGCCACCAGCGTCAGACCATCTTCCAGCGCCAGAGCGATGGCATCGGCGATATCTTCCTCCGGACACACACAAACCGGGCAGCCGGGGCCGGGGATCAACCTGATTTTTTCGGGCAAAACCGCACGCAGACCCAGCATACTCAGGCTGTGTTCATGCCCACCGCAGACATTCATCACCGCCACGCTCTCGCGCAGCGGCAACTCATGAATACGCGACAGCCACAGCTTGGCTGCTCGCAAATCCTCGTTCACGGCCCGGCCACCGCTAGAATTTCATCGATCAGCTCCCAGGTGCTGCGGGCTTCATCGGCGGTGATTTTACGCAGCGCGTAACCAACATGCACCATCACAAAGTCACCTACAGCAACCTCATCATCCTCGATCATGAATAGGCTAATGGTGCGCTGCACACCGCGCGCCTCACAGGTGGCATTGAATCCATCAATCTCGGTGATCTGCATCGGCACACTCAGGCACATGGCAATCCTCTCGTTGGCTGGCTCAATTAGTTATTACGGCCAACTCAGATTTTAAACTTAACAAGGGCAGTGCAGCATGGCATTGATGCAAATCAAAAAACGCTTGTGTTCGTCAAATTAATTAGCTTTTTTTTGAAACTGTTACTGGTAAAAAACTCAAATAAGGCAAAAGCCAACCGTTCCTCGATGAATATATTTTTCCCATCACTGACGATAAGCAGCAGACTAACCAAGACAATCAGCCTGATTACAAACCGCATCGGCCTTCGGAAACGCGCCGTAACTGGCCAGTCAGCCCAATTGATTAAGGATATCTGAACACTCTTAAAAGATAATTCAACTTTACTTACCGTCGCAGTATCAGCAGCATCAATAAAATGACATAGAAAATCAAAAACCAACTCGGTTCGAACCAAAAACTAAAAACCAAAAACAGATAAAACGCCTAGAGGAAACACCAATGGACGACGCATTAAGGCTAGAATCCTATCTGGATATGTGTGTTGCGCGCAAAGCTCAGATATTGCCCGTTTGCCGGGCGATTCTAGAACTCTCGAATGCCGGCCGCCGGATTGCAAAAATTCTGGCGCGCGGATCTCTGGCTGGCGTTCTGTCCGGGGTGGTGGGTGATTCCATTGACGGTGACGGCCAAAAAACCATGGATGTCATGACGCATGACATCGTGCGCGACGCTTTGCGTGAAGCCGGCGTCAAGCAATTTGCCTCCGAGGAAGCACTCGAATTTGAAATTCTCGACCCGGATGGCTCAATCGCGGTCGCGGTTGACCCGCTGGACGGCTCCTCGAACATCGACACGCTGGCCCCGATCGGTACGATCTTCTCAATTCTGCCTGCGCGTGGCGAAAATCCTTTCTTTCAAACTGGCCGCACCCAACTGGCAGCGGGCTTTCTGATCTACGGACCACAAACCGCCCTTGTTCTCACGATCGGCGAGGGCACCCGAATTTTCACGCTCGACCCCGAGACCGGCACTTATATGGCCAGCGGTAACAATATCGCGGTGCCTACCGACACCAAAGAATATGCTATTAACAGTTCCAATCAGCGTCACTGGGAACCAGAGATGCGCGCCTATGTCGGCGAACTTATCATGGGGGCCGGCGGTCCGCGCGGCCAAGATTTCAATACCCGGTGGCTGGCCTCAATGGTGGGCGATGCATTCCGGATTTTGGTGCGTGGCGGCATCTATTTATATCCCGGGGATTACCGGCGTGGCTACGCCCGCGGCCGCTTGCGTCTGATCTACGAGGCCAATCCCATAGCGATGCTGATGGAGCAGGCTGGTGGCGCCGCTACCGATGGCCGCAAGCCAATTTTGGATATAGTGCCGAACGATCTACATCAGCGCAGCCCGCTGGTGTTTGGCTCCGGAAATGAAGTGGCGCGCGTCACGGCGGCTTATATGTCGCCGGCACCCCAAGAATCGCCACTGTTTCAGACCCGGTCACTATTCAGGAAAGGCGCCGTCGCGGCGGCATCACTGATATGAGCTTAGAACATCCTATTATTTCGGTCACCGGTTCCTCCGGTGCCGGCACCTCCTCGGTGCGCGACGTTTTCGTGCAGATTTTCCGGCGCGAAAACATCACGGCGGCCTATCTGGAAGGTGACTCGTTTCACCGCTACGACCGTGCCGAAATGAAGAAGCAAATGGCTGAGGCAGGTGCCAAAGGTAACGATCATTTCAGCCATTTCAGCCCCGAGACCAACTTGCTTGCTGAATTGCAGGATGTTTTCCGCAGCTATGGTGAAACCGGCACCGGACGGCATCGGCATTACGTGCATGACGACCTTGAAGCCGAGCAATACGGCGGCAAGCCAGGCACGTTCACTGATTGGAAGGACCTGCCCTCACCCACCGATATTCTGCTCTACGAGGGGCTGCACGGCGCCATAAAGCACGAGAATATCGATACCGGGATGCATGCGGATTTGAAAATCGGTGTGGTACCGGTCATCAATCTTGAATGGATTCAAAAAATTCATCGCGACAAAAAAGCCCGGCACTATACCACCGAAGCCGTGATGGATACAATTTTGCGGCGGATGCCCGACTATGTGCATTATATCTGCCCGCAGTTCACTGAGACCGATATCAATTTTCAGCGCGTGCCTTTGGTTGATACCTCGAACCCGTTTATCTCCCGCACGATACCAACCCCTGATGAATCAATCGTGGTCATCCGGTTCAAGGACCCGCACGGGATTGATTTTCCGTATCTGTTATCGATGCTGCACAACAGCTTCATGTCGCGGGCAAATTCCATCGCGGTGCCTGGCAACAAGTTCGATCTTGCAATGCAACTGATCTTAACGCCGCTGATTTTGCAGCTTGTTGAACGCAAAAGGCGCGCGAAGCGCTAATTCAATTTACAGGAGACTATAAATGGCACGGATAAGCCTTAGGCAATTATTAGACCACGCAGCGGAGCATAATTACGGCGTTCCGGCATTCAACGTGAATAGCATGGAGCAGGTGCTCGCGATTATGGCGGCGGCGGCAGCCGCTGATTCACCGGTGATCCTGCAAGCCTCGCGCGGTGCTCGCAGTTATGCAGGTGACGTGATGCTGGCCAAGATGATCGAGGCGGCAGAAATCATGAACCCGCAAATTCCCATCTGCCTGCATCAAGACCATGGCAATGATGAAACCACCTGCCTCTCAGCGATGCAGCACGGCTATACCAGCGTGATGATGGACGGCTCTCTGATGGGCGATGCCAAAACGCCCGCTGGCTATGACTATAACGTGGCGATCACAAGTCGCGTAACCGATATGGCGCACCGCATCGGCGTATCGGTGGAAGGAGAGCTTGGCGTTCTGGGCAGCCTGGAAACCGGTATGGGCGAAGCCGAGGATGGCCATGGTGCGGAAGGCAAACTCTCGCACGACCAACTGCTGACCGACCCGGACCAGGCGGTTGATTTTGTCCGCGCTACCAAGGTTGATGCGTTGGCCGTGGCGATGGGAACCTCGCATGGTGCCTACAAGTTTTCCCGCAAGCCCGACGGTGCCATTCTGGCGCTGAACGTGGTGCGCGCCATTCATGAGCGGATGCCAAGCTTGCATCTGGTGATGCACGGTTCATCGTCAGTTCTGCAAGAATTGCAGGACGCCTTCAATGCCGCCGGTGGTGAAATGCCGCAGACCTGGGGCGTGCCGATCGAAGAAATTCTGGTTGGTATCAAGCACGGCGTACGTAAAGTGAATATTGATACCGACTGCCGCATTGCGATGGCGGCTGCCATCCGCAAGGTGGCAATGGACAAAAAATCCGAGTTCGATCCGCGGGCGTTTATGAAACCGTCTATGGCAGCACTACGCGATTTGTGCGCGAACCGGTTTGAGGCTTTTGGGACTGCAGGCAAGGCATCCAAAATCAAGCCGTTTTCTCTTGCGACTATGGCGAAACAATATGCAGCTGGCAGCCTCGACCATAATCTTGCTGTCGCCCACGCTGCTTAATTTTGAATTCTGGAGGACTTAAAATGGACACACCAATACCGAACGCCGCGGCGCAAGCCGGCGGTACCGCCGATCGTTACCGCGCCGGCGTTATGGAATACCGCAAAATGGGCTATTGGGAGCCTGACTATGAGCCAAAGGACACCGATATCATCGCGCTCTTTCGCGTTACCCCGCAAGATGGTGTTGATCCGATCGAAGCTTCTGCCGCCGTCGCCGGTGAATCCTCCACTGCAACCTGGACGGTGGTGTGGACCGACCGTCTGACCGCGTGCGAAAAATACCGCGCCAAATGCTACCGGGTTGACCCGGTGCCAAATGCTCCTGGCTCCTACTTCGCCTATATCGCCTATGATCTCGACCTATTTGAAAACGGCTCGATTGCCAATCTGTCGGCCTCAATCATTGGTAATGTGTTTGGCTTCAAACCGCTGAAGGCGCTGCGGCTGGAAGACATGCGTATGCCGGTGGCCTATGTGAAAACGTTCGATGGCCCGGCTACAGGTATTGTCGTTGAACGTGAACGGCTGGACAAGTTTGGTCGTCCGCTGCTGGGCGCTACCGTCAAGCCGAAGCTCGGTCTCTCGGGCCGCAACTATGGCCGGGTGGTTTATGAAGCTCTCAAAGGTGGCCTTGATTTCACCAAGGATGACGAAAACATCAACTCGCAGCCGTTCATGCATTGGCGTGACCGCTTCCTGTACTGCATGGAAGCTGTCAACAAGGCGCAAGCTGCCACCGGCGAAGTAAAGGGCACGTACCTGAATGTCACCGCGGGGACAATGGAAGAAATGTACGCGCGCGCCGAGTTTGCCAAGCAACTCGGTTCATCCATCGTGATGATCGACTTGATTATCGGCTACACCGCCATCCAATCAATGTCGAAATGGTGCCGCCAGAACGACATGATCTTGCATTTGCACCGCGCTGGCCATGGCACCTACACGCGCCAGAAGCTGCATGGCGTCTCGTTCCGCGTGATTGCGAAATGGATGCGCCTCGCCGGTGTTGACCATATCCATGCGGGTACGGTTGTCGGGAAGCTGGAGGGTGATCCGAAAACGACGGCTGGATTTTATGACATTCTGCGCGAAAACCATAACCCGGTTAATCTGGAACATGGGGTGTTCTTCGAGCAAGACTGGGCCAGCCTTCGCAAGGTGATGCCAGTTGCCTCGGGTGGTATTCACTTGGGCCAGATGCATGAACTTCTGCACTTGCTGAAGGATGACGTGGTACTGCAGTTTGGTGGTGGCACCATCGGGCATCCGATGGGCATCGCCGCCGGTGCAACCGCTAACCGCGTTGCTCTGGAAGCCATGGTACTGGCCCGTAACGAAGGCCGCAACATCATGGAAGAAGGTCCGGAAATTCTTAATCAGGCAGCACGTAGTTGCATGCCGCTGCGTCAGGCGCTTGACACCTGGGGCGATATTACTTTCAATTATGCATCGACGGATACGCCTGATTTTGTACCCACCGCGATGCCGGCGCGTTAAGGAGATTTGCAATGCGTATTACACAAGGTTGTTTCTCATTTCTGCCTGATTTGACAGATGTGCAGATTTCAAAACAGGTCCAATATTGTCTCGACCATAACTGGTCTGTGAGCTTGGAATATACTGATGACCCGCACCCACGAAACACCTATTGGGAAATGTGGGGCCACCCCATGTTCGACATCAAGGACGCCAAAGCAATCATGGGTGAGTTGGCTGAATGCCGCCGGATGAAGGATAATTATTATATCCGTATGTGCGCTTTCGATTCCACACATGGCTGGGAGTCGCTGCAAATGTCATTCATTGTGCAGCGCCCCGCTGTTGAGCCTGGCTTTATGTTGTCGCGCCAGGAAGCTGAAGGACGCAATATTCGTTATGAAACACGTTCTTATTCGGCCGATAAGCCGGAGGGCCAACGCTACACCTAAGGCTCAACGTCTCGGCTTGACTAACAAACCAACAAACATACGTTGGAAGAGGAACCCCACGAAATGTCCGCTGCTGACACGCAGAAACCGGAAACGTTGATAGACCTTCGCGCCGAATTCGCCGGCGCAGGTCTGGAAGCGTATCTTGCTGAGCTTGACCATGATCTGGTTGGGTTGAAGCCCGTAAAGTCACGCATCAGGGAGATTGCCTCCCTGTTGCTGATCGAGCGGGTGCGGCAGCGGCTTGGGTTCACCACCGAGACGCCGACTTTGCACATGTCCTTCACCGGCAACCCCGGAACCGGCAAAACCACCGTCGCTTTGCGCATGGCGGGGATTTTGAAGGCGCTAGGGTTTGTCCGGCAAGGCCAGCTTATTTCAGTGACGCGTGACGATTTGGTCGGCCAATATATTGGCCATACCGCGCCTAAAACCAAAGAAATATTAAAAAAAGCCATCGGCGGCGTGCTCTTTATCGATGAAGCTTATTATTTGTACCGCCCTGACAATGAGCGCGACTATGGCCAGGAAGCCATAGAAATTTTGCTGCAGGTCATGGAAAATCAGCGCGAAGATCTGGTTGTCATTTTAGCCGGCTACGCCGACCGTATGGATGACTTCTTCTCGCTCAATCCTGGGTTCCGCTCGCGCATCGCGCACCATATTGACTTCCCCGATTATGAAAACGACGAATTGCTACATATCAGTGAAACTATGTTGAAACGTCAGAATTACCATCTGAGCGATTCCGCGCGCGATGCCATGAACGAATACATCAAGCGCCGCCGCGAGCAGCCGTATTTTTCAAACGCCCGCTCAATCCGCAATGCGCTAGACCGCGCCCGCCTGCGCCAGGCCGGGCGGCTGATGGCCCATGTCGGCCCTGTGCCAGCGGCAGCGCTGATCACTATCGAGGCTGAAGATATTTTCGCCAGCCGCGTGTTCGCTGGCCAGCCTGACAGCGCTGGTCCCAGCCATGTCTAAAAAAACTCTGATATCCCCTTCGATTTTATCGGCTGACTTCGCTGCACTGGGTGAGGAAACCCGCGCGATTGTCGCCGCCGGAGCTGACTGGGTCCATGTGGACGTGATGGATGGGCATTTTGTACCCAACATCACCATCGGCCCGGCTGTGGTAAAAGCGCTGCGCAAACACACCGATGCGATCTTTGATGTGCATTTAATGATCGCCCCGGCTGATCCTTATTTGGCGGCATTTTCTGATGCCGGTGCCGACATCATCACCATCCATGCCGAAGCCGGTGTGCATCTGAACCGCTCGATTCAGGCTATCAAGGCGCTCGGCAAAAAAGCCGGGGTCTCGCTCTGCCCCTCAACACCTGAGGACGTGTTGCGCTATGTGATCGACGATCTCGATCTTATCCTAATCATGACTGTAAACCCCGGCTTTGGCGGGCAAAGCTTCCTGCATTCACAACTGCCGAAAATCAGCCGCGTTCGTCAGATGATCGGCAACCGTAATATCCATCTCGAACTCGATGGTGGTGTCACACCTGACAATGCGGCGCAATGTGTCGCCGCCGGGGCTGATGTGCTGGTCGCCGGATCGGCCGTGTTCAAGGGTGGACCTAGTATGTATGCTGCCAACATCGCCGCCTTGCGTGGAGCCGCGGCGTAATGTTGAATCTTGGTTTGTATTCGCTGGCAATCTGCGTCATGGTCAGCGTCATGATCGGCGCCTCGTGGTTGCTAGGGCCACGGCGGCAAGGTGCGCCTGATACCAACCCATTTGAATCGGGCATTCTGCCGCTGCATGACACCACAATCCGCTTCCCCAGCCAGTTCTTTCTCGTGGCGATGTTCTTTGTCATTTTCGATCTCGAAATGGTCTTCGTGTTTGCCTGGGCACTTGTGGTGCGACAGGTGAGCTGGATTGGTTATGCTGGCATCATGACATTCCTGCTTTTGCTGTTAGCGGCTCTGGCCTATTTGTGGCGATCTGGTGCTCTGGAATGGGGTCCGGTCAAAAGGACACGTTCATGAACGATATTTCACCGTCGGCTGAAACTGGCCACCAGAAAGTCTTGTTTGGCAAACTGGAAGACCTGGTTTGCTGGGGCCGCAAACACTCACTTTGGCCCTACAACTTCGGCCTGTCCTGCTGCTATGTAGAGATGGCAACATCCTTCACGTCAAAGTTTGATATCGCCCGCTATGGCGCGGAAGTTCTGCGCGCCACCCCGCGGCAGGCTGATGTCATGGTGATCGCTGGTACTGTATTTTTAAAAATGGCACCGGTCGTCAAGCTGCTTTATGAGCAAATGCTCGAGCCGCGCTGGGTTATTTCCATGGGGTCCTGCGCCAATTCGGGCGGCATGTATGACGTTTACAGCGTTGTGCAGGGCGTTGATAGCATTCTGCCGGTTGACGTGTATGTACCCGGCTGCCCGCCGCGCCCAGAAGCATTGTTTGAAGGGCTGATGCTACTACAACAATCCATCGGCACCACGCGTCGCCGCTTAAGTTGGACGATCGGCGATGACGGTCCGGTTCAATGCGAGAGGCCTTCTCAAAGGGATTTGAAACAGTCGGAACGGATGGCGATGACGACACTTCGTACAACGGATCATATCTGACCATGCCCGATGATGGATCCCGTTTGACATACGAGTTGGCAGCCAAAACCACAAAAGATGGCCTCAATACCGTATGGGTTGATGCTGACCGGCTGATCGCGTTCATGACGGCGGCAAAAACCGCCCCAGAGCAGAATTACCGTATGCTGGTGGACATCACTGCTGTCGATGAGCGTGTCCGGGCAAATACCAAGCTTCCGCCAATGGCGGATTTCACGCTCGTCTATCATCTTCTGCGCCACGAGGATGGCGCAGAAATGCGCGTCAAAGTCCCCCTGCGGGCCGATGCCCTCTCGGCACCCACACTGAGTACACTATGGCCAAACGCCAACTGGTATGAGCGCGAAGTCTGGGACATGTTCGGCATTAAGTTTGCCGGGCACCCAGACTTGCGGCGCATGCTAATGCCAGAAAGCTGGGTTGGACACCCGCTACGAAAAGACCAGTTTTCGCGTGCGACAGAAAATGGTCCGTTCACGATGAGCGATGAGATGATGCAGGCCGAACTGACCGCCATGCAAAATCTGCCGGTGCTGGCAGGCATGGAAAATGACGAAGATCCAGAACTCATGATCTTGAATCTAGGGCCGAATCATCCCAGCCTGCATGGTGTTCTGCGTCTTGTCGTAAAATTGCGCGGTGAAGAAATTATTGATGTGCTGCCCGATATTGGGTTTCATCATCGGGGTGCTGAAAAAATCGGCGAGCGCCAGTCCTGGCATAGTTTCATTCCCTACACCGATCGTATCGACTACGTCGCCGGTGTAATGAATAATTTTCCCTACGTGATGGCGGTAGAAGCCCTGGCAGGCATTACCGTGCCGGCGCGTGCACAAATGATCAGAATACTGCTGGCCGAATTGTTTCGCATCATCAGCCATCTCGTATTTTTCGGCACGATGGTGCAGGATGTCGGACAATTATCACCGGTTTTCTACGCTTTTTCGGATCGTGAACGCGCCCTTGAGATCATCGAAGCCATCTGCGGCTTTCGGATGCACCCGGCCTGGTTCCGCATTGGCGGTGTTGCCGGTGATCTGCCGGCAGGCTGGGACGGGATGATCAAGGATTTTCTGAATTATCTACCAAAGCGCCTCGATGAATACGAAGTGATGGTAATGCGCAATCATATCTTCAAAGCACGCACCGTCGGCGTTGGTGAATATACCGCCGCCGAGGCGCTCAACTGGGGTATCACCGGCCCCGGCCTGCGCGCCACCGGCATAAATTTTGACTACCGCAAGGTCAAGCCTTATTCCGGCTACGACCAGTTGGAGTTTGACGTGCCAACCGCCAACCGAAGTGATTGCTACACGCGCGTGCAAATGCGGCTAGATGAGATGCGTCAAAGTTTGCGGATCATTCGCCAGTGCGTCGATCATATGCCGACAGGGCCGGTTAAGGCCATGCACCCGCTCGCCATGCCAATGCCGCGCGAGGCGGTGCTGAAAGATATCGACAGCCTGATCCCGCACTTCATCAACGCAACCTGGGGGGCAGTGATTCCCGCCGGTGAAGCCTCGGTGACCATCGAGGCCACCAAAGGGCTGAATACCTATTATTTGGTCAGCGACGGCAGCACCCGCCCTTACCGTGTACGGATTCGCACACCTTCCTTTGCCCATCTACAGACCATCCCTTTTATGGCGCGCGGGACATTTCTGGCCGATCTGATCGCCATTATCGGGAGCATCGATTTTGTGATGGCTGACGTTGACCGCTAAATCTATTTTAACGCCAGCCGAGAGGGACGGTGTTGCAGAGCTTGTCTCGCATTATCCAACCGCGCGTGCCGCCTGCATTGATTCGCTCAAGCTGGTGCAAGAGAATCGCCGCTACATCGCTGACGATGTGCTGGCTGAAATTGCGAACCTGCTTGGCATGTCAGTGGCAGAGCTGGATGAGGTCGCAACCTTCTACAATCTGATTTACCGCCAGCCGGTCGGCGAAACGGTCATCTTGCTGTGCGATAGCGTGACTTGCTGGATGATGGGCCGCAACCAGGTAGCTGCCGATATCAGCAAGCGCCTTGCGATCAAGGATGGTGAAACAACGGCAGATGGCAAATACACGATGCTGCCGATTGTGTGCCTTGGCCATTGCGACCATGCGCCGGCGATGCTGATGGGCAAAACCTTGGTCGGCAATATCGATGCAGCACAACTTGATCGGCTATTACCTAAGGTCAGCGCTTAATGAAACGGCCTTTGACCAAAAACATCATCGCTAACCAAATGCCTTTTGATCTCGTCGCCTACGAGAGAGCCGGCGGGTATCAAACGGTGCGGCAGAGCTTAGGGAAGGTTGACCCCGCTGTTATACTAGCGGCGGTTGTTGATTCCGGCCTTGGTGGCTGCGGTGGCGGCGGCTTCCCGACTGGCCGCAAATGGCAGGCCATGCCGAGCGTAAAAGCGCGCCCAGGGCCACGCTACTTTATTGTCAACGCCGATGAAATGGAACCCGGTACCTTCAAGGACCGGCTGCTGCTCGAAGGCGATCCACATCAACTCAT
>JAQNCT010000035.1 GCA_029077825.1 Acidocella sp.
TTCTCTCCGCCATGGTACTGATGAACATGACCGCCATCGTTGGCCCAGCCGCCGGCCCGCTGCTAGGCGGGGCGATTACCAGCTTCATCTCATGGCGCTGGATTTTCTGGATCAACGTGCCGGCTGGAATCACCGGAATTATTCTCACCTTGCTGTTCATCAAGGATTTGAACAAAGCCGAGGTAAATCCCTTCGACTGGCGCGGCTTTGCCCTGACCGGGTTCGGCTTTGGCTGCCTGATGGCGGCGCTGGATTCCGTCTCCAGCCAGTTTGCCGACGATTTACTGCCGCTTGGCCTGCTGCTGGCGGGCACAGCCACGTTGTTGATCTACTATCTCCATAGCCGGATCGTCAGCCATCCGATTCTTGATTTGCGTTTATTCCGCCTGACAAGTTTTCGTATCAGCGTCACCGGCGGCAGCATCTTCAGGCTCGGTTTCGGGGCCTTGCCGTTTTTGCTGCCGCTGCTGATGCAGGTGGGGTTTGGCTATTCACCGCTGAAATCCGGCACCATTACCTTCATCGCCTCGGCTGGATCATTCGGCATGCGCAGCATCTCACGGCGGGTGATCAAGAGGTTTGGATTTCGCAACATTCTGATCTGCAACGCGCTGATTACGGCCGGCTTCATGTTTTTATACGGCACGTTTGACCAGTCCACCTCGCGGTTGTTCATGATGGCAGTGATCTTCGGCGGCGGGGTGTTCCGCTCGCTGCAAATGACCAGCGTCAACACCATCGGCTTCGCCGAAGTGAACAATGTGCAGATGCGCGATGCCACCAGCATGAGCCAGATGGCGCAGCGTATCTCGCAAGTTGCTGGGGTGGCACTGGCGGCGCTGATTTTAGGCATCGTCGGGCATGGCGGAGAGCATCTCAGCGTGCACGCATTCTCGGTCGCCTTTGCCGTGCTGGGCTGCATTTCCGCCATGTCGTTGCTATCATTTTGGCAATTGCCGCCCGACGCCGGCGCCGAACTGGCTGGCCGCACCTAACCGGCCCTCGCCGAACCTGCCCCGCCAAATCAGGGCGTTGACGGACGGAGCCTGCTATGTGAAGCTATTATTAATAGAACATTTGTGCGATATACGTACATTTTGCCGGGGGAAGTTACGATGACCGTTTCTTATAATTTGACACGTCGCCAAAGCTTTGGAATTGCCGCTGGCGCAGGCCTGCTGCTTGCCGGTGGCGGTCGGGCCGTTGCGGCACAGTTTCCTGATCACAATATCAATTTCATCGTTCCCTATGCGGCGGGCGGTGACTTTGATTCATACGTGCGGGAATTTTGCGGTATTCTAAGCAAGAGCCTGGGCGTTAATGTTGAGCCGATCAACCAGCCCGGCGCCGCCGGTGCCGAAGCCGTGTTCACCCTCAGCCAGGATGCGCCGGATGGCTACAACATGTGTATCGCCAACCTGCCCGGCCTGCTGCATGTAAAACCAAAGCCCGGCTTTGATGTGAACAAAATGACCTGGCTGGCGAACCTCGGGCGAGACACGCTGGGCCTGGCTGTGGCGGCCAACAGCCCGATCAACAGCATCGCGGATTTGCAGGCGCTCTCAAAGCAGCGCGTGATTAAAATGTCCTCATCAGGCAAAGCATCGGCGGATTATCTGGTCTCCAAAATCATCGCCGGGGTGTTCAATCTCAATGTCACCATCGTCAGCGGCTATGAAGGCTCGGTCAGCTCGATGATCGCGGTGGCCCGTGGCGATGTGGATTTAACTGTGCATTCGCTTGCCTCGATTGCCAACATGGCCAAATCGAAGCTGATGAAGCTGATGTTCGTGTTTGCTGATAAATCGCCGGTGCCGGGCGTCGAGGACGCAACGGCCGTGAACCAGCCTAACCTTGGCAAGCTGTTCCAGTTCCGTACCGTGGTGGCCCCGCCGAACCTGCCCCCGGAGATTGCAACGAAGCTCTCCAACGCCCTGGTGGAAGCGGCAAAATCGCCGGAAGTGCAAGCCTGGGCAGCAAAAATCCAAACAACCCTGTACCCGATGGACCAGCAAGCCACCTTGGCGATGATCGCTGAACAGGAACATCTGCTGCAAACCTATAAGGATTTCCTGGCAGCACCTTAAGCGGGCTTGATTTAGGATTGCCCGTCCGGTGAGAGAATCACACATCCGGTGGGGCCGCCGGACAGACGCTGGCAGGCTGCAACCGCCGCGTCATGCGGCAACCCAACAAATCGGGCGCGATAAATAGTGCCCAGACCATTATTGACCGAGGCGACAACCGGCCGGCCGTTGATCAAAGTCTGTACGGCTGAAAGCTCGGCAATGCCCAGGGCCGCTTTGGCTTTATCGACAGTGTTATAGGCTCCCACCTGTACCGCCCAGCCGCCGTTGCTACTGGCCGTTTCATGCAAGGCAGGTGCTGGCTTGTAGGCTGACTGCATCACCGGAGATTGCACTTTTGGCAATACCGGGGGCGGCAATTGCATGTGCGGAGGCGGTGTGTCGGCCATCGCCGAGGGGATGAACGAGAAGCCCGAACCATGTGACGGTGGTGAGGCCGGAGCACTCTGAGGCAGGCTGGGCGAATACATTGCCGAACCATTGTTAGACGGCGGCGGCGCCAGATCAGCCACCTCAACCGGTGCCAGCGGGGTACTGGGGGTATCCGGCGCAGGGTAAGGGGCTGGTGCCACGCCTGGCGGCAAAATTCCGCTGCCGGAGCTCATTGGCATGGTATTCAGTGCCAGTTGGTCGGCCTCCGAGCGGTGTTGCGGGTAATAGCCCTGGATGTGCGGTGCGATCATAGCCACGTAATTGGTGGTCTCATGCGGCAAGGGCTGGTGGTAATTTTCAAAAGAGTCCAGGCGGCCCGGCCCGGCATTATAGGCGGCCAGGAACCCCGGCGCGCCATAGATCGAATACATTTCATGAATATATGCCGTGCCCGCCATGATATTGTCATACGGGTTAAACGGGTCTCCCCCCAATCCATAGCGCGACGCCATTTCCTGATAGGTTTCAGGCTCTAACTGCATAAGCCCCATCGCCCCTGACGATGACACCGTAAGCTGTCCGCCGATATATTCATGGCCGCCCGATTCCACCTTCATCACCTGGCGTATCCATGGCTCGGGCACGTCAAACCGGCTGGCGGCAATTTTTACATAGGGCCCCCAAGGGTCATCTGGCGGACCCGGCGGCGTGTAATTGCCGGCAGCGTGGGAGAGGTAATCGTTAGTCGAGGGACCGCTTGCCATTTTGCTGCCACCAGCACAGGCGCTCAGCAATGCCAACCCGGCAAAACTGACCGTGATCCGCAGCACAGATTTGCAACGCAAGCGATGATCGGTTGGCATAGAGAAAACAGGCCTCCAGAGGCAAAACACTAGGTTGAGGAAGTCACTTAAGTGGTAGCCTTAGCGACAAGCTACAAGCGGTTATACTATAAAGGAATTATTCGCAATCAAAATCGTGCTTCGGCATGGGAGGCGTTACCGCCAAAGTGCTATGCTGGCGCTGCCAGCGATGGTAGCAAAGCATTATTTATGCTGGAGTAACCGATCGTGACAAAACCCCACTTGACGGCCGCTGGCCTGCTGGGACTAGCTCTGCTGAACGCCTGCGCGGCGCCCCCTGCCCCGGTGGCCGCCACCCCGGCGGTTGTCAATGTTACCGCCGGCACCTCCCGCGGCGTGGTTGCAGCGGTCAGGGTGAGTTCGAGCGCCAGCCCCGGCGTTGATACGGTGCTCTCAGCGCTGCACGAGCCACTGCCCGGTGCTGCGGTGCAACGCGACGAAATTGTTATCCTTGGGCACGACGGCTCAGCGGTCTCCACCATCCCCGATGGCCAGGCACCCTCGTTGCAGCCAGGCGACCATGTTTCAGTGATTGCCGGAAACACCACCAACCTGGTCCGGCAAAACTAGGCGCGCTGGTGGCGCTACGTTGCTGGAATATAGCCGGTGGAGTATCGGGCTGGCATGAACGTGACCTTGAAATCCGAAGCGCCTGACGAAACACCCGGATTATCAGGGCCGGCCGGCAGCGTGGTGTTTATTTCAGCCGGGCAGGCATGGGCGCCACTCACCGCCATGGCCAAGGCTGACCTGCGCCAGACTTTATCGCTCTGGCGGCTGGTCTGGGCGCTCAGCGTGTTTGATATCAAACTGCGCTATCGTGGGTCAGTGCTTGGGCCGTTCTGGCTGACCTTATCAACCGCCGTGATGGTGCTGGCGCTTGGGTTTTTATATTCCCAGCTGTTCCATATCGTTCTGGCCATCTACCTGCCCTTTATCTCACTCTCGCTGGTATTATGGTCGTTTATGTCTAACCTGGTGGCTGAAGGCTGCACCTGTTTTACCACTCAGGAAACCATGTTGAGGGCAATGCGCATGCCCCTTTCAATACACGCCGCCCGGGTGGTGGTTCGCAATGTGTTTGTGCTGCTGCATAATATTCTGGTGATTGTGCTGGTGTTTCTGATCCTGCAAATCATGCCAAATAAGTTTTCATTTCTGCTGATCCCGGGCTTCACGCTCTGGCTGATTGATGGTTTTGCCATTTGCCTGATTCTGGGGGCGCTCTGCACACGCTACCGCGATGTACCGCCGATTATCGCCAGCCTGATGCAAGTGGCGTTTTTTGTCACGCCCGTGATTTGGAGCCCGGCAATTTTGCAACATCGCGGCCGGATATTTTTAGAAACCTGGAACCCGTTTTTTGACCTGCTCGACATTATCCGTGCGCCCTTGCTGAGCACGCCAATCTCACCCACCATCTGGGCCATTGCCATGTTTTATTCAACAATCCTGGTGATCGCGGCTGGCCTGGTATTCATTCATTCACGCGCCCGCATTGCGTACTGGGTCTGAGCATGGCTAACATCGATATCCAAAATATTTCAGTGGAATTTCCGCTATACCACGCCGAAAGCCGTAGCCTGAAGAAAGCCATGTTTGCCGTGGCAGCCGGACGGATTGGTGAAGACGCCAAGCACCGGCCTTGTGTTTCCGCGCTGCGCAATATCACATTATCGCTCAACTCAGGTGACCGGGTGGGCATTATCGGCGCCAACGGGGCTGGCAAAACCACTTTACTGCGCACCATGGCCGGTATTTATGAGCCTTTGCGCGGCCAGATCAGCATTTGCGGCGCTATTACAGCCTTGCTGGACCCCAGCCAGGGGATGAACCTGGAGCTGACGGGGCGCGAAAACATCCGGCTGCGCGGACTGTTCAACGGGCTTAGCCCACAAAAAATTGAGCGTTTGCAAGCCGATGTCGCCACCTTCTCAGAACTTGAGCAATTTCTGGAACTACCGGTGCGCACTTATAGCTCCGGCATGGTGGTGCGGCTTGGCTTTGCCTTGGCCACCGCCATCAAACCGCAAATTCTGCTGATGGATGAATGGATTCTGGCGGGCGACGCAAGCTTCATGACCAAAGCCAAACATCGGCTGGAAACCATGGTGCGGGGGGCAGAAATTCTGGTGCTATCCTCGCATGCACCGGGGATTATCATGCAATGGTGCAACCGGGTGATCTGGATGGAGCAAGGCGAAGTGAAGGCCGACGGGACGCCTGATGAAATTCTGGGCGCCTATCTGTCACCCGAACAATTCGCCCACGCCCAGGCCGCGGGCTCAATTGCGGTCTAAGCGGCGCGCTCCGAAGTCCGGGTTGCATGACGGTTGGGTGCAAGCCATATCGCGACCATTGTAAATATTTATGAAAGATACACACATGCATCAGCGTACCTTGGGTTCCAAAACCGCCGCCCTCACCGTCTCCGCTATTGGCCTGGGCTGCATGGGCATGTCAGATTTTTATGCCGGTCGGGACGATGTGGAATCCCTCGCCACCATCCATGCGGCCATTGATGCCGGGGTGAATTTTCTTGATACCGCTGACATGTATGGCATTGGTGCCAACGAAATCCTGCTGAGCGGTGCCATCAAAGGCCAGCGCGACAAGCTCGTCATCGCCACCAAGTTTGGTAATATCCGCAGCGCCGATGGCGCGGTGCGCGGCGTTAACGGCCAGCCTGACTATGTGATTAAGGCATGCGACCTCTCTCTGCAGCGGCTGGGGCTGGAGGTCATCGACCTTTATTATCAACACCGCGTCGACCCGGCGGTGCCGATTGAGGATACCGTGGGTGCCATGGCATCGCTCGTGAAGGCTGGTAAAGTGCGCTATCTTGGCCTTTCCGAAGCCAGTGCCGCCACCATCCGCCGCGCCCATGCGGTTCACCCGATTACCGCCTTGCAGAGCGAATACTCTCTCTGGACCCGCGATATTGAAGCTGAAATTCTGCCTACCCTGCGTGAGCTTGGCATTAGTTTTGTGCCCTACAGCCCGCTTGGCCGGGGCTTTTTAACCGGCAGCTTTAAATCCACCGAGGATTTGCAGGATGGTGATTTCCGTAAAGCCAACCCACGCTTCCAGGGTGAAAATTTTACTCAGAATTTTGCTTTGATTGCCACCATTGAGGCCATTGCCGCCGCGAAAAAAGCCACCGCGGCACAGGTGGCTCTGGCATGGGTGCTGGCGCAAGGTGATGACATTGTTCCCATCCCCGGCACCAAGCGCCGCAAATACCTCGCCCAGAACGTCGAAGCCGTGAAAGTCACGCTGACAGCAAATGAGCTGGCCGAGCTATCAACGGTGTTTGCGCCAGGCATTGCAGCAGGCACCCGCTACCCTGCCGCCGGGATGGCCTCTGTCAACCGTTGAGGCTTAATAATTACTGGTGATGGTCTTAGCGGTACTTTGCGCTAGGGTCAGCGCATGAAACTGCAAATTACCACCCGCCCGGCCATTGGCCCTAAGCGCGGCACAGTGCTGTTTTTGCACGGTGCCTGGTGCTGGGACTGGTACTGGCAGCCGTTTTTTTTGCCGTATTTTGCCGCCCAGGGCTATGATTCCGTCGCCTTCAGCCTGCGCGGCCATGGCGAGAGCGAAGGGGCGGCTTTGATCAACAGCTTTTCCATCGGCGATTACGCGCGCGACCTGAAAGCCGTGGTGGATGGCTTGGATAACCCGCTGATTGTGGGGCATTCGATGGGCGGCTTTGTCACCCAGACCTACCTGACCAAACATAACGCCCGGGGCGCGGTTTTGCTGGCTTCCGCCTCGCCCAAGCCGATCTTTGCGCAATTATTCAAAACCTTTCTGTCGCAGCCGTTCAGCATGCTGCGCGCTGGCATCTCGCAGACTGTGGCGTCCAGCAGCAGCGATATTGATAATCTGCGCTATCAGATGTTTTCACGGGGGCTTAATGACCGTTCGATGGACCAATACCTCGGCAATATTCAGGCCGAAAGTTACCGCGCCGTGGCCGCGATGATGACCCATGGAATCAAGGACGCCAGCCGTATCACCACCCCGTTGCTCGTCCTCGGCGGCGGGCAGGACCATCTGGTGCCGCCCGAGGCGGTGGCGATCACCGCAAAAACCTATAAAACCACGCCGATCATGTTCGATGAAATGTCGCATATGATGATGCTGGAGCCACGCTGGCGCGATGTGGCTGATCATATTATCAAATTTGAAACCACTTTGCCCCGCTGATCGGAATCCGCAATGTATATTCCTCCCGCTTTTGCCGAAGACCGCCCGGAAGAATTACACGCGATCATGCAGGCGGCCTCACTGCCGGTGCTGGTCTCAACCATTATAGATGCGCCAAACACCACCCGGATGATCGCCACGCACTTACCGCTCACCCTGCACGGCGACACGCTGATTGGACATTTTGCCAAGGCCAATGAGCATTGGAAAAATTTTAATGAAAACGCTGAATCGCTGGCTATTTTTACAGCGGTTGACGGCTATATAAGCCCCTCCTGGTATGCGGCCAAACAGGAACACGGCAAAGTGGTGCCAACCTGGAATTACGAGGCTGTGCATGTTTATGGCAGGCTTGAAATCATCACAGCACCGCAGGATATCCTCAGCATTGTCACAAAACTAACCAAGCGTTATGAAGAACCCCGCGCCCATCCATGGCATGTGTCAGACGCGCCGGATGATTATATCGCGGCACAGCTCAAGGGCATCGTGGGTGTGGTCCTGAACATTTCCCGCATCGAGGGTAAACGCAAGCTCAACCAGAACCGCGCCACCGCCGACCGTGAAGGGGTGATTGCGGGGCTCGCCGATGGAAATCCGCAGCTTGCCGCCGCCATGCTAAAAACCCTGCAATAGTGGTCTGCATCGCCCTGCGCTGGTAGTGCTGGACTGTCTGTGCTTAATATATTCGATATCAATAAGTATTGAGGAACTCAAATGTCGCGTGAATTGAATCATTTTATTGGCGGTCACTCAGTGGCCGGTCAGTCCGGCCGTTTTGCTGATGTGTTTGACCCCAACACAGGGGCGGTGCAGGCGCGGGTGCCGCTGGCCAGCCAGGCCGAGGTTGAGGCTGTTATCGCCAATGCGGCGGCTGCCCAGCCCGCCTGGGCCGCCACCAACCCGCAGCGGCGTGCCCGCGTGCTGATAAAGTTCCTCAGCCTGATCAATGCGAATATGGAACCGCTCGCGAAGATGATCTCATCTGAGCACGGCAAAACTATTCCCGATGCGAAAGGCGATATTCAGCGTGGGGTTGAAGTGCTGGAGTTTGCCATTGGCATCCCGCATTTGCTGAAGGGCGAATTTTCTGATGCCGCCGGCACCGGCATTGATGTGTATTCCATGCGCCAGCCGCTCGGCGTGGTGGCGGGGATCACCCCGTTTAACTTCCCCGCCATGATCCCGCTTTGGAAGGCCGCCCCCGCCATCGCCTGTGGCAACGCCTTCATTCTTAAACCCTCCGAGCGTGACCCGTCCTGCCCGCTGCGTTTGGCTGAATTATTTATTGAAGCCGGCGGCCCGCCTGGCATTTTTAACGTGGTTAATGGGGATAAAATAGCGGTTGATGCGCTGCTGCATGACCCGCGCGTGATGGGCATCGGGTTTGTTGGCTCATCCGATATCGCCAACTACATCTACGCCACCGCCGCCCAGAACGGTAAGCGAGCGCACTGCTTTGGCGGTGCCAAAAACCACATGATCATCATGCCTGATGCCGACATGGATCAGGCCGTCGATGCCCTCATCGGTGCCGGTTACGGCTCCGCCGGTGAACGCTGCATGGCAATTTCGGTGGCCGTGCCGGTTGGCAAAGCCACGGCTGATGCTTTGATGGCAAAACTCATTCCCCGCGTGGAAGCTCTTAAAATCGGCCTATCCACTGACAATGGCGCTGATTATGGCCCCCTCGTCACGCAGGCCGCTCTTAACCGGGTACGCGGTTACATCGACACCGGGGTCGCCGAGGGTGCTACCCTTGCCGTTGATGGCCGTAACTTCAAAATGCAGGGCTACGAAAACGGCTTCTTTATCGGCGGCTGCCTGTTCGACAACGTGACCCCCGACATGAAAATTTATAAGGACGAAATCTTCGGGCCCGTGCTCAGCGTGGTGCGCGCCAAAAACTACGAAGATGCCATCCGCCTGCCCAACGAGCATGAATATGGCAATGGCGTTGCTATATTCACCCGCGACGGCGATGCCGCCCGCGACTTCTGCGCGCGCGTCCAGGTCGGTATGGTCGGCGTGAACGTCCCCATCCCCGTCCCCATCGCCTACCATACCTTTGGCGGCTGGAAGCGCTCCGGCTTTGGCGACCTCAACCAGCACGGCCCTGATTCCATCCGCTTCTATACAAAAACCAAAACCGTCACCTCACGCTGGCCTTCCGGCGTGAAGGACGGCGCCAGCTTTGTCATCCCAACCATGGAGTAAGTTTGGCTGGTTTTTGGGGAAGCAAGACCAGGGGTGTGGCCACCTTTGTTAGATTTTAAAATGGCTTCCAAAGGCTGAGCCTTTGGCGAGGTCCAGGGGTAAAATCCTTGACCTTGCGTCCCTAAAAAACCAACGGAGCCTGCCCATGAGTGCGAATACAAAATCTGGTGGCTTGTCTTTCACGCTGAGTGAGGATCAGCTGGCGATCCGGGACCTGGCGGCAGAGTTTGGGGCGGAGCATTTGGCACCGATGGCGGTGGCGTGGGACCGGGAGAAGTTTTTTCCGGTTGCGGTGATGCGCGAAGCGGCAGCGCTGGGGATGGGCGGGATTTATGTCTCCGAAGCGCATGGCGGGTCAGGGTTATCGCGGCTTGATGCCGCATTGATTATTGAGGCGCTGGCGACGGGGTGCCCGACGGTTTCAGCTTATATGTCAATCCACAACATGGTCGCTGGGATGATTGACCGCTACGGCACGGCGGCGCAGCAGGCTAAGTATTTGCCTAAGCTGTGCAGCATGGCGCATTTGGCGAGTTATTGCTTAACCGAGCCTTCGGCGGGATCGGATGCGGCGGCGTTGCGGACCAAGGCAGCGCGTGAGGGCGATGAATTTGTATTAAACGGTGTGAAACAGTTCATCTCCGGCGCTGGGGTTGCGGATATTTATGTGGTGATGGCGCGTTCCGGCGGCGTTGGGCCGTCAGGTATTTCGGCGTTCCTGGTTGAGGCAGGCACCAAGGGGCTATCATTTGGGCCGAACGAATATAAAATGGGATGGAATGCCCAGCCGACGCGGCAGGTGATTATGGAGGATGTGCGCATCCCCGTGGCCAACATGCTCGGGGCGGAGGGCAGCGGTTTTAAAATTGCGATGGCGGGGCTGGACGGCGGGCGGATCAACATTGGTGCCGCGTCACTCGGCGGGGCGCAGGCAGCGTTGGACAAAAGCGTTAGTTATATGGCCGAGCGCAAGGCGTTCGGCAAAACCATCGGGTCATTCCAGGCGCTGCAATTTCAAGTGGCTGATATGGCGACACAACTGGAAGCAGCCCGGCTGATGCTATGGCGCGCGGCAACTTCGTTAGATGCAGGCGCGCCAGACGCGAGCGTTTTATGCGCGATGGCGAAGCGGCTGGCGACTGATACAGGTTTTGAAGTTGCCAACCAGGCACTGCAAATTCATGGCGGCTACGGCTATCTGGCCGATTACGGGATTGAGAAAATCGTGCGGGACTTGCGTGTGCATCAAATTCTAGAAGGCACCAATGAGATCATGCGGCTGATCATTTCGCGGCATATTTTGGGCGGAGAAAAATAATGGCAAAAATCGGGTTCATCGGCTTGGGAAACATGGGTTTGCCAATGGCGCTCAACCTCATGAAAGCCGGACACGAGGTTACCGGACATGATATTTTCCCCGCCGCTATCGAGGCCGCGACAAATGCTGGACTGCGCGTGGATGCGCAAGCTGCGGTGCAGGATGTTGATATCATCATCACCATGCTGCCGAACGGCAAGCTGGTGCTGGATGCGTATAAGGTAATTTTAGCCAAGGCCAATCCTGGAACCTTATTGATTGATTGCTCCACAATCGATGTTGCCGATGCCCGCACCGCGCATGACCAGGCGGCAACCGCGGGCATGTTGTCAGCCGATGCGCCGGTATCTGGCGGGGTGGGCGGTGCTGCCGCCGGCACGCTTACATTTATGGTTGGCGGTACAGATGCCGTGTTTGCACAGGCACAGCCGGTTTTGGCGACAATGGGTAAAAAAATCGTCCATTGCGGCAGCGCTGGTGCCGGGCAAGCGGCGAAAATTTGCAACAATATGATTTTGGGCATCTCGATGATCGCAGTCGGCGAAGCGTTTGTGCTGGCGGAAAAACTTGGGCTGTCTCACCAAGCGCTTTATGATGTTGCGTCCACCTCGTCAGGCCAGTGCTGGTCGCTCACTACCTATTGCCCCGTACCTGGCCCGGTGCCCACCAGCCCGGCAAACAATGATTACAAACCGGGTTTTGCCGCGGCACTGATGTTGAAGGATTTGATGCTGTCACAGGCCGCCGCCAGCAACGCCGGTGCCAGCACAGCACTGGGTGAGCACGCAACGGAAATCTTCCGGAAATTTGTCGATACCGGCCATGGCGGGACCGATTTTTCCGGCATCATCAATGAAATCCGCGGAAAAACCGCCTAAACCCGCCACGCCACGCTTTGTGAACAAATAGTACCTTGCTTCGGCCAATTTAAAGCGCAGTTACCCAGTATAACAAAGTTTGGAATTGCCTTTTGACCATCGCTTATATCAACCGAATCAGCACGGCGGTCCCGGAGCATGACGTGCACGGGGCTTTTTTAAGCTTCATCAATGAAGCTTTGCCGGCGGGCAAGGCGCGCGCGGTGTTTGAGCGTATGGCAAAGCGCGCCGGGATCGAGCATCGCTACTCAGTGCTGCACCAGGATGGCATGGTGGACGCCAACGCCCCGCCGGGTGGGTTTTACCGGCGCGGCGCCTACCCCAGCACTGCCACCCGGATGCGGGTTTATGAACAGCACGCCCCTGCCCTTGCGTACAAAGCCCTGGCCGGGCTGGAACTGAACGCTGAGGCTGCCAGCATTACGCACCTTGTTGTTGCCTCCTGCACCGGTTTTGTGGCGCCAGGGCTTGACCAGTTAATTGCCAAACAGCTTGGGCTGCGGGCGGATTTACAGCGCACCATGGTCGGCTTCATGGGGTGCTCGGCTGCCGTGCCGGCCTTGCGCATCGCCCAGGCGGCCGTGTTGGCTGACCCTGCAGCGCGCGTGCTGGTGGTGAATTTAGAGCTTTGCACGCTGCACATGCAGGAAACCGATGACATCCAAACCGCCCTCTCCTTCTTGTTGTTTGGCGATGGCGCCAGCGCGGCACTCGTTACCGCTGAGGCCATCGGCATCGAATTGGGTGACTTCCGCTCAGCGCTCATCCCCGAGAGCGAGGATATGATCACTTGGCATGTCGGCGACCAAGGGTTTGTAATGTATCTCTCAGGCCAGGTGCCCGCTAAAATATCTCAGGCTTTGCGTGATGATGCGGGCGGGTTGCTGCGCGGCGAGGGCACCCAGGCGATTGACTTATGGGCCGTGCACGGCGGGGGCCGCACCGTGCTGGATGCAGTGGAAACCGGGCTGAATTTGCCGCCGGACACGCTGGCAGCCTCACGCAATGTACTGCGCCAGCACGGCAATATGTCGTCAGCCACCATTATGTTTGTGCTGGCCGGCATGTTGGCGGTTGCCGACGGCGAGAAGCGCGGCATGGCCATGGCGTTTGGCCCCGGCATGGTGGCTGAAACCTTCCGGTTTACCCGGCTGAATTGATGGATCTTACCAGCCGCGCCGACTTGCCGGAGCTGATGGATGCCGATGATTTGCCGATGGCTGACTATACTCAATGCCTGAGCGATCTCGCCGCGGTAAACCGCGTCACTCTCACCCACCGCGCCACCATCGGTTGGCTTGAACGAGCCACAAAAACCTATCCACCAGGAACCCGGATTTCGGTGCTGGATCTGGCCTCCGGCCAAGGTGACTTACTGCGCGCCATCGCCGCATGGGCTGATCGACGCGGATTGATTGCCGAGTTGGCGGGGGTGGATTTAAACCCGCGCAGCGCCATTGCCGCGCAAGCCGCAACCCCGCCAGGGCGCACCATTAGTTTTCATACCGGCGATGTGTTTGCATTTACGCCGCTCACCCCGCCGGATTTTATTGTCACATCCCAATTTACGCATCACCTGCCGGATGCTGATATTATCCGCCTGCTCGGCTGGATGGAGGTTACCGCCAAGCGGGGCTGGCACATCGCCGATCTGCACCGGCACCCGGTGCCCTATTACGGCTTTAGGCTGTTGTGCCGCTTGTGCGGCTGGCACAGAATTGTGCGTTATGACGGCACCATTTCCATCGCCCGCGGTTTCACCCGGGCCGATTGGCAACGCTACCTTGCCTCCGCCGGGGTTACAGCGGAAATCCGCTGGCATCCGCTGTTCCGTTACGGTGTGTCGCGGTTGAAATGAATCGCCGTATCATCATCGCCGGCGGCGGGCTGGCTGGGGCTGCCACGGCGGCGGGGCTGGCACAGGCGGGGGTGGCGGTGACGCTCATTGAGCGCGAAACCGGCCCGGTTGATAAAATCTGTGGCGAGTTTTTAAGCCATGAGGCGCAAGCATCACTGGCCCGGCTGGGGTTTGATGTTAGCCGCCTTGGCGGGCACATCATCGACCAACTGGTGCTGGCCCGTGGTAACGCCACCATCACCACAAAGCTGCCATTCACGGGCCTCGGGCTTACCCGCAAAACCTTGGATGAAGCGCTGCTGGCCCATGCGCAATCAGCCGGGGCGGTGATTCAACGCGGCCTGACCATCACGAATGTGACCGCCGGAGACGGAATAAAGCTTGATATCGCGGGCCAGCCCTCGCAAACGGCTGAAACCTTATTCCTCGCTACCGGCAAACATGAGCTGCGTGGCTTGCGCCGGGAGGCTGTGCCGCCACAGGATCTGGTCGGGTTCAAAATGTACTTCCGCCTGACGCCGCAAAGCCAAGCCGCGTTGACGCATAAAATCGCCCTTATCTTGTTCGATGATGGCTACGCCGGATTGCAGATGGTGGAAGATCATCAGGCAAATTTATGCCTGTTAACCAGCCGTGCGAGACTGCAACAGCTTGGCGGCAAGTGGCAGGCTTTGCTGGCTTACCTTTGTGGGGCCAACCCGTACCTGGCCAGGATGCTGGCCGGTGCCGAGGAACTTCTGGCACAACCTCTCACCATCTACCGGGTGCCTTACGGCTATATTCACCGACCCAACGCCCATGACCCCGCGGGTATTTTCCGCCTTGGCGACCAAGCTGGGGTAATTCCCTCTTTTACTGGCGACGGTATGGCGATTGCCCTGCATAGCGCCGCTTTGGCAGTTAATATGTTTACCTTGGGCAATGATGCGAACACCTATCATCGTCGGCTGAGCGGCGAGATCTCTGGCCAGATCAAGCGCGCGGGGTGGCTATATTGGCTGGCAACTGCGCCGCATCTACAGCGCGTTATATTCAGGGGTATGCGAATATTTCCCACCAGCCTGCAGATGGCAGCCCGCATGACCCGTGTGCCGGCGAGGTTTCGCCTGTTACACTGACACAAATCTATCACACTACAGCGATGCCAGATGCTGTAAGCGGCCCTTTAACTATAGGAGCCGTGTTTTGACCCTCGCTTATATTATCCATCTCGCTGACTATTCTGACGGCGTGCTTTATGTTTTGGCCTTTTTATTGCTGGTAGCCCTGGCAGTGATGATTGACCGGTTTTGGTCGCTGCGCTCCACCATTATTCACGGTAAAACCATTATCAACATGACAGCCGCACAAGGCCAGCTTGATCGTACTGCTTTGCAAAATTTGCGCGACAAAGCGGCAAAACTGCCCGAGGCCGCGGTGCTAGATTGTGCAGCCCGCAACCATGGCACCAGCACCGGTGAGGGCCTGGCCAACCGTATGGATGAAGCAATCATGCTGATTGCCCCTAACCTCGACCAACGGCTTTGGGTGCTTGATACCGTGATCACCTTGGCACCTTTGTTGGGTTTGTTTGGTACCATTATCGGCATGTTTCATGCGTTCTCAGTGTTGGCCTCCCCTGGCCATGCCCCAGCTGATGTGACCGCCGGCGTGGCTGATGCATTGGTGGCCACAGCATTTGGTATTTTTATTGCCATGATCGGATTGTCAGCATTTAACGCGTTGAACAACCAGGTGCGCATTATTTTGCACCAGCTTGATACTTTGAAGCTGATGATTATCAACCGCACTGATGGCGCGCCGATGGTTGCCGCCCGGTCAAATAACGCGGCCCAACGCAGCCCCACATCTGCCATGCAAAACGCCTGAGATAACCGATGAAAATGCGTTATTTTGAACAAAAAAAGGCCCGCATCGAAATCATTCCGATGATCGATGTGATGCTGTTTTTATTGGTGTTTTTTATTATTGTTACCCTGCAAATGATCCCTGACAAAGGGGTGAATTTGCAACTTCCCGTTTCAACCCAAACTGATACATTGCCGCACCCAAAATTCACTGTGAATGTACTCCCTGATGGTACAATCAAAGTGAAAGATCAGGTGATGACCACTGATCAGTTGACAGCGATGTTTGCAGCCGATGGTGACCCCAGCAAAACTGAGCTAACAATAGCCAGTGATAAAACTTCGCAGTTTCAAAACTTCATGACCGTGATTGACGCTGCCCGCAAAGCCGGTGTGACAGACATTGGAATTGCCGCACAACCAAGTGCCAGCGGCAACTAACGCGTTTTATTTTTAATACTACTCTTAAAAACCCGTCGGAACATCATCCGGCGGGTTTTTTTGTTTCCAAGTTGAATCGTCACAGTTTTATCATCAAAGTGTAACCGTATTTTACCGAGGTTTGTATTAGGTGGCTGCGGTGCAAAACTTTGCATTCCTAAATTGTTACAACAGGGGACTTAATGATGAATAATACAACTCTGCGCCATGCGCTGAGCCGGACATGCTCGCGTCCGGTTATTTATATGGCGATTGCCAGTTTTGCGATGCTGAGTGCAACCTCTGCACAAGCGCAAACTGCTGCCAACGCGCCGGTGAACCTTGACCTTGGTTCAGTGCTGGCCGCCAGCGCTGCTAATGGCAGCAATGATTATCAAGACACGCCAGGCGCTGCCGCTTATGAAGCACCGTCAGTCACACCGCTTAATTCCACCCAGCCAACCTCGCTGGTCACTCAACATACCATTCAAAATAATTTCAGCAGCACTCAAAGCTACGCTGACTTTGCCCGCCTTACCCCATCAGTGAACAGCATCAATATGAATGGCCCTGGCCTTGCCGAAGCCATTGGCCCCACGATTCGCGGTTTGCAGGATGGCCAATATAACGTGACATTTGATGGTATTCCCATCGGCGATTCCAATGATTTTACCCACCACACCACATCGTTCTTTGCTGACCATGACATTGGCCAAACCATTGTTGACCGTGGCCCCGGCACTGCCGAAACTGTGGGTGATGCAACCTTTGGCGGCACCATTTCAATCCGCAGTAAAGACCCACTGCCAGATATGACCCTCACGCCGTATGGCTCCTATGGTAGCTATAATACGGCACAGGAAGGCTTGCAGTTTGACACAGGCTCAGTTTCAAAATTAGGCGGTGCGTCAGCATTTTTTGATGCTGGCCATATTAAGTCAGATGGTGCGTTGACCTATGCGCACCAAGAACGCTCGAACTTTTTGGGTAAGGTGGTTGTGCCACTTGGCCAGAACACCACGCTGACTTTGTTCAGCAGCTATCAAAAGCTCTACCAAAACCCACCGCTTGGTGCATCAGTTGCGCAAATGCAGTCATTTGGTTCGCAAAATTACGCTTATAACAATGACCCAACCAGCCAGGGTTATTACAAATACACTGCTGATTATATTACTACTGACATGGAATATGCCGACCTGACCTCCAACCTTGGCAATGGCTGGTTGTATGATGGCAAAGCCTATACCTACGGTTATTACCACCATGACATCAACACCATTGACCCGTTTGACTCATTGGCTGGCGGGCAGTCAGGTGCTGGTACGCCAAATCAGGTCCAATTAAGCCTGAACGGCGCGATTGTTACTGGCATTCCCGGTGAAACCTTTGGCATGACCTATCGTTCCTTTGGTACAATCCAGCGCTTACAAAAAGACTTCAGCTGGGGTGACATTAAAACCGGTGCGTGGTTTGACCGCCAATCTGACAATCGTTACGTTTTTGAAGTTAGCCTCTCTAATGCGAATGCAACCAATTATGACTTAGCCTCCAACGGCGTTGGTAACATTACGGCTAACAACAATAATGGCACCATTTCACGCCTGCAGCATAACGACCTTTACACCTTCCAGCCTTACGCGCAGGTGGACTACAAGCCGATTGAAAACCTAACTCTGACAGCGGGTGTAAAATACGCTTTCTTCCGTCGGCAATTATATGCAGCTGTGAACCAAAAAACTGGTTTGTCACAAGGCTATGAGCATAATTATGACAAGCTTTTGCCATCATTCGAAGCACGTTACAAAATCAACCCCAACCTGTCAGTTTACGCGCAGGCAGCTGAAGGTTTTCTTGCGCCAAATTTGAACATTTATTATACAACCAACCTTGCGCAAAATTCTGTACAGCCTGAAAGCACGCTGAATTTCCAAGCTGGTACAGCTTATCAAAGCCAGCACTTAGCATTGGGCGCGGATGTTTATGACATCCATTTCCAGAACTTTATTCAAGCCACTGGCAAGAGTATTAACAAAATCTACAGCAATCTTGGTGGGGTTTTCTACCGCGGGATTGAAGGTGAAGCGACCTATTCATTTGATTCCGGGGTTAGCCTGTTTGCTAATGGCGGCTACAATGAAGCTTACAGCACCATTGGCCATGTTTACGTAGCCAATGCACCGCAATTCACCACCAATGCTGGCATTATCTACGACCATAATGGTTACTATGCCTCAGTGATTGATGAATGGACTGGCGGTGAATATAGCGGCAATCCATCAGCTGCTAGCCCGGGTGGTGGTAAGTCCCCCGGTGGTTGGTACGCGCCTTACAATGTTGTTAATGTCTCAGCTGGCTACACGTTTGACCATTTGATGCCACACGTGAACCACCTTAGCGTGAAGCTGAATGTTGATAACATTACCAACCAAAATCAGTTCATTAATGATCTTGGTGCGGATGCCAGCGGTAACCCGCTTTATGTGAAGCTTACCGGTGTCTCGGCATTCTTCTCGGTTTCCGTGCCGCTGACTTTCTAAATGTGACAATTTAGAGAAACTAAACATGTTGCAAGCAGGGTCCAGCGCAAGCTGGGCCCTGTTGCTTTAAGTAAGACCCGAAATTGTAGAGTTGGACACATGGCGAACACCGTAAATTTTGAAACCTGGACGGAGACTGGCGCCAGCGGCAGCCGATTTTTCAAAGCACTTATCATCGGCCTGCTGATCGAAGCCGCTGCGTTAGGCTCGGTGATGGTGGTTGATAAAATTCAACCCCCGCCGACTGACAAACCTTCCATCGTGAAACTCTCGATCATCGCGCCGGCACCACCAGCGCCAAAACCGCCACCGCCACCGCCCGTGGTGCCGCCCAAGCCCATTCCACCGCCACCCGTGCCGGTAACCCCGCCGTTGCCCATCCCGCCACCGCCGCCGGTGCCGCACCATATTGCCACGCCCAAGCCGCCTCCGCCGAAGCATGTTGTGGCGCCACGGCCCGTTACACCGCCGCCAGTGGCCCAGCCCACACCAACCCCGCCACCGCCGCCCGCACCCGCAGCACCCAGCGCCGGTGAGCTTGATTTGTTCCGCACCGCCATGCGCACCGCCGTCCGCCAGGCCGCCCGCACCCCGCCATCAGCCGTTATGGCGCATCAGTTTGGGGTTGCACGGGTGAGCTTTAACTTCCTGGACGGCGTGGTTTCCAACATCGCGGTGGTAAACTCCAGCGGCTACCCGCTGCTCGATGACGCTGCCATGCAGGCGGTGCGCGAGGCACATTACCCGCCGGTACCGTCTGACATGGCCGGCCACGCCGAGAATGTGCAGGTGGATGTGATCTTCCATCCGGTCGAAACCAGTGTGGATTCGGATTAACATGGCTTAAACATTGCCTTTCGGGCATAGTCGCTTTAAGCGCGGAGGTCTGGTCCCGTTGCAAAAGTGAATGGTACAAATGAGCCGCAGCCCGAACGCCGCAAACGAATCAGCCCCGTCGAACATGTCGATCCCGGAGGCTTTGGCCAAGGCTAACGCCCATTGGAATGCTGGACAGGCCGATATCGCCGAGATGTTGTGCCAGCGCGTGCTGGCCGCCTGGCCGGGCCAGCCGGATGCGCTGCACCTGCTGGGGCTGATGGCGCATGCCTATGGGAATTTGGATGGCGCCATCAATTACCTGCGGCAAGCCTGTGCGGCACCGCGGGCGCCAGCGGTGTATTCCGCCAATCTGGCTGAAATGTGCCGCCAGCGCGGCCTGCTGGCGGAGGGCGAAACCCATGCCCGCCACGCCGTACAAATGGACACCACCCAAGCCGGTGCCTGGAATAATCTTGGCATCATTTTACAGGAAATGGGCCATTACGAGGAAAGTAAACGCTGCCTTGAGAGGGTGCTTACCCTGCAGCCGCATAATGCCGAAGCCTATAACAACCTTGGCAACACCTGCAAACGCTTGGGCGAACTGACCGCCGCGCAGCGCCACTGGGACCGCGCTTTGTCGTTACGGCCCCAATACGCTGAGCCGCATAGCAACCTCGCCAACCTGCTCTCCTCCCAGGGCGAGTACGACAGCGCCGCTAAGCACGCCAAACGCGCGATTGAGCTTAACCCGCGCTTTGCCGACGCCTACATCAACCTCGCCGGAGTGGAAACCGCCCGTAACCGCCACACCGAGGCGCTGCGCTGGATTGATTCGCTGCTGAGCTTCGCGCCCCAGCACGCCGTGGCGCTGGCCTCGCGCGCCCTGACTCTAAAGAAGCTCGACCAATTGGAGGATGCCCTGGCGGCGGTTGACCGCGCCTTGGTGGCAGCACCCGAAAATGCCGAGGCGCACAACGCCCATGGCCAGATTTTGCAGGCGCTGGGCCGGACCGACGAAGCTTTGGCCGCCTATGACCGCGCCGCCACCCTGCCCGGCACCGCCACCGAACAGGCCCTGATCAATCGCGCCATCCTGCTGATGGAACAAGGCCAGAGCGAGCCTGCGAAGCGCGAGTTTGACAATGTAATCCAGCGCTACCCCGGCTCCGCCATGGCGCTATTCAACAGCGCGGATTTGCGCAAATTCAGCGACGGCGACCCGCTCATCGAAACGATGCATCGGCTGTTGAATGCGGGGGCGGAAACCTCAGCGAATGATAAAATGCTGCTGCATTACGCGCTAGGCAAAGCCTATCTCGACATTGGCGACTCCGAAGCAGCGTTTCATCATCTGAATACCGGCAGCAAAATGAAGCGCCAGACCCTCGACTATAATGCCGCCGCCACAACCGGCTGGATGGAGGCCATCGGCAAGCTATTCAGCGCCAAATTCCTCAAGGAGCATGCTGGCCAGGGCAATGACTCGCCGATGCCGATTTTCGTGCTCGGCATGCCACGCTCGGGCACCACGCTGACGGAACAAGTACTCGCGTCGCACCCCTCAATCCATGGCGCTGGCGAGCTGGGGCTGATGCAGGCCATCATCAATAAAATTGGTGATTTCCCCGGCAACGTGCCAAATCTTTCCGCTGAAGCCTTGAAGCAATTGGGTGACAGCTATGTCGCTGACATCACCAAAATCGCCCACGGCAAGCCCTTTGTGGTCGATAAAATGCCGATCAACTTCGCCTTCGCCGGATTGATCCGCCTGATCCTGCCCGGTGCTCATATCATCCATTCACGCCGCGACCCGGTGGATACCTGCCTGTCGTGCTACAGCAAATTATTCACCGCCGAGCAGTCGTTCTCCTACGACATGACCGAACTAGGGCAGTTCCACCGCGACTACCAGAACCTGACCGCGCATTGGCGCAAGGTAATCCCCGCGAAATTCTTCATCGAGGTGGATTACGAGGCGATGGTGGAAGATTTGGAAACCCAAACCAAACGTATGCTGAAATTCCTCGGCCTGCCATGGGACCCCAATTGCCTTAACTTTCATGAGACCCAGCGCACGGTGCGCACCGCCAGCGTGAACCAGGTACGTAAGCCGGTGTATAAAACCTCCTCCGGCCGCTGGCGTAAACACGCCGCGCAGTTGGGGCCGTTACTGCAAGCTCTGGATATCGCGGCTGAATGAACCTCGAAGCCCTGCAAGTTGAAGTTCATAATCTGATTCAAACCGATCAGCCCGAGAAGGCTGAGGCTTTACTGCGCCCGCATCTGGCCGGCGGCGTGGGGCCAATTCCGCTGTGGCGGCAATTGGCCGTGGCGCTGCGAAGGCAAGGCCGCATGGGCGAGGTCAAGCAAATACAGCTGATGCTGGTGGAGCATAACCCTGGCGATTTGACCGCCCGCTTTGACCTCTCGGAAACCCTGCTGATGCTGGGCGAGTATGAGCGCGGCTGGCGGGAATACCAATATCGCTACAGCCTGGCCCACACCGCCGCCATCGAGCGCAAGGTGCAACGCCCGCGTTGGGGTGGCGAGGCGCTGCCTGGGCGCACGCTGCTGATCCATGACGAGCAAGGCTTTGGTGACACCTTCCAGTTTATCAGGCTAACCCGTGAGGCCGCACGGCGCAGCAAGGCACGGGTGATCCTGGAAGTGAACCGCGAGACCCTGGCCCTGGCGCGGCGCAGCCTGCCGGAGTTCGAAATTACCGCACGGGGCACCCTACCCCCCAACTTCGATGTGCATTGTGAGATGATGAGCCTGCCGATGGCGCTGGGGTTGAAGCTCTCCGACCTGCCGGGGCCAATCCCCTACTTGCAGCCCGACCCGGCGCGGCTGGCGCATTGGCGCAACCGGCTGGCCGGCCTGCCCCGCCCGCTGGTGACACTCGCCTGGGCAGGCAGGCCGGTACACCCCAACGATGCCAATCGCTCGATTAGCTTCGATATGCTGGCCCCGTTTGCCAGCACCGGGGCACATTTCCTGCCAATCCAGCAAGGCCCGGCGGCGGCACAGGCCAACATAATCCCGCCCGGCATGTCCTCGATGTCGTTGAGTGATGAGATTCGTGATTTTGACGATACCGCCGCAATTTTCTGCCTGACCGATTTGTTGATTTCGGTAGACTCCTCACCCACCCATCTGGCCGGCGCGTTGGGCCGCCCAGCTTGGGTGATGCTGCCGTTTGTGCCGGACTGGCGCTGGCTGACCAACCGCGGCGACACACCCTGGTATCCACAACAACGCATCTTCCGC